>CAYXFQ010000016.1:0-16059 GCA_964464345.1 uncultured Methanomassiliicoccales archaeon
ATACGAATTAACTCTGTTTACGAGTGTAATACGATGAATGCCGTAGTTCCACTACGAAAATCATAAATAAAGCTCCTGAATTCCTTCGTTTAGCCTGAGTGATTTCAGGCTTAGCCGGAGATCGTGATAACGTGAATCCCGCAAGTAGCGCTAACGAGCCTCCCGGAGGACGCGCCACAATCGTGGCCACCGGTGTGCTCCTGCAGCTCTGTCTGGGCTCCATATACGCCTATGGAGTCCTCCGCACGCCCCTCTTGGACTACTTTCAGGGCCTGGGGCTGAATCCCAGTGCCATGGACATGACATGGCCCTTCATCGTCTTCTTGGCGATATTCGCCATCACCATGCCCCTGGCCGGGCCATGGATCAAGAAGCTAGGGCCCGCCAAGGTCAGCATGGCCGGTGGCGTACTCTGCGGCCTGGGTTGGGTGGCTGCCTCCTTCGCGAGCAGTCCCCTCATGCTCATACCGCTCTACGGAGTCATCGGCGGAATCGGTGTGGGAATTGCCTACGGGGCGCCCATCGCCGCCTCCGCCAGCTGGTTCCCTGACAAGAGGGGCCTGGCGGTCGGCCTGACCGTCCTTGGCTTCGGGCTCTCCTCCGCCATCATCACCTTTGCCACTGGCTTCCTGATGGACGGCGGCTGGGCAATCATGGACGTCCTCCGCCTCTTTGGAGTGGCCTTCATTGTGCTCAGCGCCTCCCTCTCCCTGCTCCTCCGCTTCCCCGGCGAGGGCTGGCAGTGCCCGGTCCCTCTTGTCGAGGGAACCTGCGACGGCGGGGGGCTCATGCGGGAGGAGATGCTGAAGACCAGGACCTTCAAGGGACTCTGGATCAGCTACACCATCGGCGCCACCGCCGGCCTCACCGCCATCGGCGTCGCCGGCCCGGTGGGCCTGGAGATCTTTGCCAACGCCGGCATGAGTGCCGAGGCGGCGGGAGCGCTGATGTTCTCGCTCATCCTGCCCTTCGCCCTCTGCAACGGGTTGGGAAGGCCTCTCTTCGGTGACCTCACCGACCGCCTGACCCCACGTAACGCGGCCATGCTGACCTTCGGCCTCATCATCCTGGCCTGCCTGCTGATCTACGGCGCCTACGCCAGCATCTGGGCCTACATCATCAGCTTCGCCCTGCTCTGGGGATCGCTGGGAGGATGGCTCGCCATCGCCCCGGCGGCGACCGCCAGCTACTTCGGCATGCGGGACAACGCCCGGAACTACGGCGTGGTCTTCACCGCCTACGGTGCAGGCGCCATCATCGGCGGGATAGTCTCCGCCCAGGCCAAGGACATCATGGGCGACTTCCAGACCGCCTTCCTCATCCTGGCCGCCCTGGCGGCGCTGGGAATGATAGTGGCTTGGAAGAGCATGCAGGCGCCCGACGAGGCCGTTGGCCAGTAAATCTCTTTCCAGCCGGGCTCCCGTCAGGGAGCCTGGCATACCCTTTTAATAGATAATGTTCGTTGAAGAGTGAAACCGGGCTCGTGGTTTAGGGGTTATAACGACGCCCTTACAAGGCGTAGGCCGCCGGTTCGAATCCGGCCGAGCCCACCATTCTCAGTTCTTCTCGTCCAGCAGGGCCAGATTCTCCGCGCGCACCGCTGTGCCGCGCCGACAGTATCCCAGCGCGTGCTCGATCTCGTCGCTGCGCAGGCCCCGCACCGAGTGCAGGTCGCGGACGTCGTACTCCACCACTCCCTTGGCGAAGACCTCGCCCTGGTTGACGATGTCCACCACGTCACCGGCCACGAAGTCGCCGCCGACCTCGACTATGCCGCTGGGGAGCAGCCCCATGTGCCGGAGCAGGGCCTCCTTGGCCCCGTCGTCGACCACGATGCTGCCGGAAGCATGAGATAGCAGTATCCAGCGCATCTTGGCTCTGCGGACGTCTCCCTCGGCCACGAATATGGTGCCGATCTCCTCGCCGTCCAATATCCGCAGCACGACATCCTCCACCCCGTGGTTGGCGATGACCATGTGGCATCCGGAGAGGAGGCAGTTCTTGGCCGCCTCGATCTTGGTGCGCATGCCGCCCACGCCCTTGCCCCGTATGGACTGCCGGGCGTAGGACTCCAGCTCGGCGGTGATGTCCCTCACCGTCGGGATGAGCTTGGCCTCCTCCTTGTGCAGGACGGGGTTCCGGTCGAAGAGGCCGTCCACGTCCGAGAGTATGATCAGCAGCTCGGACTCCATCTTGCTGGCCACCATGGAGGAGAGGGTGTCGTTGTCGCCGAAGAAGGCGTCGATCTCCTTGTTGCAGATGGCGTCGTTCTCGTTCACGATCGGCACCACTCCGTGGTCCAGCAGGACCTCCATGGTGTTGCGGAGGTTCAGGAAGTGGTTCCGGTCGGAGTAGAAGTCGTAGGTCAGGAGGATCTGGGCGATGGTGAGGTCGACCTTGGAGAAGCTGTCGTTCCACTTCTGCATCAGTATGCTCTGACCCACCGAGGCGGCCGCCTGTCGAATGGGTATCTCGTTGGGCTTGGGATGGCCGCCCATGGCGTCCATGCCGATGCCGATGGCCCCGGAGGTGACCACGATGACTTCGAAGCCGCGGTCGCGCAGGGCGCGAACCTGGCGGGCGACCGAGTCCATGAACTCGCTGTCAACCTCGTAGCCCTCCTTGGTGATGGAGGAGGTGCCCACCTTGACCACTATCTTCCTGACGTCCTTGAGCAGCGCCTTTCGGTCCATGGGCACCTACAGGGGAAGGTCCCCGTCCTTCTTGACGTGCGTGAAGGGGCGGGCTCCCGCGCCGGCGTAGTCCCGGACCACGTGGCCGCCCCCGAGCAGGACGTACTTGTAGATCATGAGCCCCTCCATGCCCACCGGGCCGCGGGCGTGGATCTTGTTGGTGCTGATCCCCACCTCGGCGCCCTTGCCGTAGCGGAAGCCGTCCGCGAAGCGGGTGGAGGCGTTGTGCATGACGCTGGAGGAGTCCACCAGACTGACGAAGCGGGTGACCGCCTCCATGTCGCTGGCCATTATGGCGTCGGTGTGCCCGGAGCCGTGCCGGTTGATGTGGAGTATGGCCTCGCCGATGTCCTCCACCACCTTGACTGCGAGAATCAGGTCGTTGTACTCCGCGTCCCAGTCCTCCTCGCTGGCGGCCAGGAAGTCACTGTTGCCAGCCTCCTTCATGCGGGCGGCGCAGTCCGCGTCCAGGCGCAGCTCCACCTTCGCCTCCTGCAGAGGCTGGAGGAGAGTGGGCAGCATGTCCAGGGCGCCCCTGTGCACCAGAAGCGTCTCCACGGCGTTGCAGACCGCGGCGTACTGCGTCTTGGAGTCCAGGATCACCGCGGCGGCGGTGGCGGGGTCGGCGGAGGGGTCCACGTAGACATGGCAGATGCCGTCGGCGTGGCCCATGACCGGTATGCGGGTGTTGTCCTGGATGTAGCGTACGAAGGCGTTGGAGCCGCGGGGGATGAGCAGGTCGATGTGCTCGTCGAACTCCAGTATGGCGTTGACGTCGTCCCGGGTCTCCATGAGCGCGAAGGCGTCAGCGGGTATGCCGGGCACGCTGCCGGCGGCCTCCACCAGGACGTCGAAGAGGGCCCGGTTGGAGTTCTGGGCCTCGCTGCCGCCCTTGAAGACGGTGGCGTTGCCGCTCTTGAGGCAGAGGGAGAGGATCTGAGGGACCACATCCGGGCGGGACTCGAAGATCACGCCGATGAGGCCGATGGGGGAGCTGACCTGATAGAGGTCCAGGCCGCTGTCCAGCTCCAGGGCGTCGATGGTTATGCCCACCGGGTCGGGCAGGGACATGACGTCGCGTATGCCGGCTATCATGCCGTCGATCTTCTCATCGTCGACCTCCAGGCGCTTGACCATCGCCGTGGTCATCTCGCCGGCCTCGACCAGAGCCTCCGCCGCCTTGATGTCCGCGGCGTTGGCCTCCAGGATCTTGGCCCGCTTGGAGACGAGGGCCTCAGCCATGGCCTCCAGCGCCTTCTGCTTGCTCTCGGTCCCCTGTGCCGCCAGGAGCACGGAGGCCTCCTTGGCCCGTGCCACCTTATCCCTGATGCTGCCGTTCATTTGCTAGCCACCGCTTGAGGAAGCGCGCCGAGATTCATTATCTTTATGCTGTCCAGGGATGGGCCCCTGGCTCAAACGTTATATAAGCCGCGGCAGGATTATAAGACGATGGACAGCTGCCGCATGGAAATCACCCTCCTGGACCCCCAGGCCTACGCCTCCCTCCAGTCGCACCAGCTGCGGCAGGACATTCTGGTCCGCCTGTTCCAGAAGGCCTACTCCACGCCGATAACCAAGCCGGAGCTGGCGGACATGCTGGGCATCAAGTACCAGCAGCTGGTCTATCAGCTCAACGACCATCTGCGCGACTTCTGGGAGGTCAAGGGAGATGAGAAGATTCGGGGCGCCCGCCGGGAGTTCATCGGGCCCCGCAACCGCGACGCGGTCTACATTGCGTTGGGAGGTGACGGCGCCATCTTCGTGGTGGATCCCTTGGCCGGACTCTTCGGCCCGCTGGAGGAGGTGGGCCTGCGCTGCGATGCCTGCAGCGAGGACGAGGCGGAGCACTGCCTGCACAGCCTCTGGGACAAGGGCGTCATCACCCAGGAGATGGAGCCGGCGGAGAAGGAGACTTTGGAGCGCAATCTGCGCAATGCCCCCTTCCGCCCCCTGGACCGCGGCATAATCGAGACCCTGCGCGGGCTCGCAAGGGGAGAGCGCTGCGCCCTGGTGGTCCCCTGCGAGCGATGCAGCTTCCTGCAGAGGAAGAACATCATCGTCGTGGAATGAGCGCAAAGCCATTTATCCCAGCCTCTCGCTAGCGGTGGCCATGAGCAAAGAGGGAGAGCCTACCCGCTTCCTTGTTTTGGGCGGGTTCCTGGGAGCTGGCAAGACCACCCTGGCGGTGAATCTTGCCAAGACTCTCCGGGAAGTCTATGACAAGTCAGTTGCCATCATCACCAACGACCAGGGTGACGTGCTGGTCGACACCGAGTTCACCAAGGACGCGGGCTTCGACGTGGAGGAGGTCCTGGGAGGATGCTTCTGCGGCCGCTTCGAGGAATTCGTGAGCAGCGCTCGCAGCCTGGTGGACATGGGCAGGCCGGACATCATCATCGCCGAGCCCATCGGCACATCCACCAACATCCTGGCCTCGGTCGTCACCCCTCTGCGCACGCTCTACCCAGATGAGTTCTCGGTCGCCCCCCTGACCGTGGTCGTGGACTGCGTCCGCGCCATGGGCATCCTGGCGGAGGACAAGAAGCGCGACGAGGAGTCGGTGGACCTCATCCCCGCCCACCAGATTGTGGAGGCGGAGATGGTGGTGCTCTCCAAGGCGGACATGGTGGACGAGGCCGGCCTGGAGGAGATCAAGGCCGCCGTCCGCAAGGTCCTGCCGGATGTGGAGATCGTGCCCACCTCCTCTCTGGACCTGCGCAACATCAAGAGCATCGTGGAGATGCTTCTCTCCGACCGCCTGAGCGAGAAGCTCCCCGACCCGGAGAACAACCAGAAGTTCGCCTTCGAGAAGGCCAAGCTGGGCTGGTACTCCAGCACCTTCGAGATACGCCCCGAGGGCCAGGTGGACATGTACGGCGTCATAACCGACATCATGCGCAGCGTGGCCGGCGAGTACGGCCCCCGCTCCATCGCCCATGTCAAGGTCATCGTCAGCTCCGAGGACGCCGCGGCCAAGATGTCGCTGGTGGAGGAGTCCA
Source organism: uncultured Methanomassiliicoccales archaeon (assembly GCA_964464345.1). Taxonomy (GTDB): domain Archaea; phylum Thermoplasmatota; class Thermoplasmata; order Methanomassiliicoccales; family Methanomethylophilaceae; genus CAYXFQ01. The sequence goes on from CAYXFQ010000016.1 coordinate 5,693, forward strand.
TGCAGGTGGACGGCATCCACGGCTCCCGCTTCCTGAAGGGGGACGGCCGCATGGTGCTCAACGCCCGGGTGATCTCCCCGCCGCGGCACCTGCAGGAGGTCATGGACGGCATCACCGCCCAGGTGGACGAGCGCTACGGCCTGAACCTGAAGAAGGTGAGCGAGGCCTGCTTCTCGCCCCGCCCGGAGTCGCCATCTCACTTCTTCGCGAATTGAGGAGACCTCCTCTCCCCCACCTTTATTAAGCGGGGAGAGGAGCCAGACATCCTTTTAAACCGAGCCTGAGAGTTCGATATCCTTATCTACTTAGATTCATAGTCCACATGCATAAAAGGTGGCGAATCAATAATGAACTGGATAGAGAACTCCCGATCCACAACTGGCACCAAGACGCGTGTCCAGGACATCAGTCCCATCAACGGTATGTGTCCCCTCTGCATCGAGGACTGCAACGTCCTCTGCGAGGTGGGGAAGTCCACCTTCCGGGGCCGGGAGGTCCTGTATCCCAGCCCAGAGTACTTCGGGGAGAGCACATCCGCCTCCAACAAGAACTTCTTCCTGGACTGGTCCCACTTCCAGATCATGTCGGAGCTGATGGGCGCCAAGGGCATCGACCCTGACCCCGACGTGGCCTTCTTCGCCAACGCCGACATCAACAGCGTCATCGGCTCTCGCTCCAAGCGGCCCATCAAGATGAGCATGCCCGTCCACATCGCCGGGCTCGGCTCCACTGCCATCGCCAAGCGCCACTGGGAGGCCATGGCCGCCGGTGCCGCCATGACCGGCGTCTGCCAGGTCATCGGCGAGAACGTCTGCGGCATGGACTCCGACTCCACCTACGCCAACGGCAAGGTCCAGGACTCCCCGGAGATGCGCCGCAGGGTGGACTCCTACCGCCGCCACTGGGATGGCGAGAACGGAGCGGTCGTCCTGCAGACCAATGTGGAGGACATCCGCGCCGGCGTGGACGACTACTGCGTTTCCAAGCTGGACGTCGACATCATCGAGAGAAAGTGGGGACAGGGCGCCAAGGCCATCGGTGGCGAGGTGCTCGTCCACAGCATCGAGAGGGCCCAGGAGCTCAAGGGACGCGGCTACCTGGTGATCCCGGACCCCGAGGACCCCAACGTCCAGAAGGCCTTCCGGGACGGTCAGTTCAAGGCCTTCGAGCGGCACAGCCGCGTGGGCTTCCCTGACGAGGCCAGTTTCCTGGAGGACGTGGACCAGCTTCGCGAGAAGGGTGTCAAGAACGTCTTCCTCAAGACCGGCGCCTACCGGCCGGAAGTGGTGGCCTTCACCATGCGCTGCGCCTCCGAGGCTCAGCTGGACCTGGTCACCTTCGACGGCGCCGGCGGCGGCACGGGCATGAGCCCGGTGCCGATGATGAACGAGATGGGCACTCCCACCATACACCTGGTGGCCCAGGTCCTGAGATGCGCCCAGATGCTCAAGGAGCAAGGGCGCTTCGTTCCCGACATCTCCTTCGCCGGCGGCTTCGTGAACGAGACGCAGATCTACAAGGCCATGGCCCTCTCCGACCTCGGGGACGGCCCCATCGTCAAGAGCGTCGCCATGGCGCGGACCCCGCTCCTGGCGGTCATGAAGAGCAAGCACTTCGTGGGAATGGCCGAGGAGGGCCGCCTGCCCAAGTCCTTCGCGGAGCAGTACGGCAGCGACCCGAAGCAGTTCTTCATCTCCTCTGGCGGCATCCAGGAACGCTTCCCGGACCTTACCCTGGGCAAGGACATCCCCTGGGGCGGCATAGGTCTCTTCTCCTACTGGGGAGAGAGGACCGCCGAGGGCCTGAAGCAGCTCATGGCCGGCTCACGCAAGTTCCGCCTGGACTGCCTGGAGCGCGCCGACATCGTAGCCCTCAGCGAGTACGCCGGCAAGGTCATGGGAATCGAGACCCTGGATGCCCGCGCGGCGAGGGTCATGGAGCAGTTGCTCTGAAGACTCCGCTCGAGATCTAGAGACGGCTCTCCCCGTGGAGCCTGTCGAAGCGGGACCTCTCCCGCTGCACGAAGCGCTGGTAGTCGGAGAGAGCGGCCATGGCACCCAGACCATACTTGGTGAGTCGATAGATTCCTCTCTCGGCCCTGTCCACCATGCTCTGCTCGATCAGAGAGTTCAGATGGAACTGCAGGTGACCGGTCTGGAGCCCGCTCATGCGGGAGAGTTCGGAGAAGCTGTGGTCCCTCTCCTTCAGTGCGAGCATGAGGTTCAGGCGATGGATGTTGGACAGCGACAGGACCTTGGCGGCCGTGGCCTCCGGGTCCAGGTCCGTCCCTATGCCCCCGTTCCACTTCCCTTCCTTGATCTCCCGCTCGGTGGTGCGATGGAGCAGGCCGAAGAGTTGGGAGGTCTCCCGGATCATGCGCAGGAAGAGGTCGGGCCGGAACTCAGGAGAGATGGTGGAATCCTCCAGATGCCGCTCGCAGGAGTGGTCGAGGTGCTCCTGGGCCGATGTCGCCCCCCTCATGACGTATACCGTGCAAGCCTGCTCCACCATCGCGGAGAAGGTCTCGCACTCCAGGCAGCGCTCCTCGTCGAAGGGCCCCTCCATGGTCTTAGCGAGGTCCTCGAGCGCCCTGTTCATGATTTCGATGGACAGCTCAACCACTGCCTCCACCGCCGCTTCGCGGAACTGTTGGACCTCGATCGCCAGGTAAACCCGGTCCAGCATGCGAGGGTCATTCTCCGCCTCCTTAAAAAGTTCCGAGAGCGTTCGCGGCAGCATAACAGGAATGAAGAGAATTCGAGATATAATGATTTATCTTCCCGCATATAATTCAACGATTGTTGCGGAAGGCAGTTGATATAGTGACGTTGCCTCTAGCGGTGATGAGATGAGGAAGAGAGAGTTGGAGATGCGCCTGCAGCGACTGCAGCCCATGGAGGACCCAGACCCGTCCCTGGAGCAGTACGCCACGCCGGCGACCATTGCCGCGGACCTGATCTTCACCGCCCACTCCTGCGGCGACATCGCCGGCAAGAGGGTGCTCGACCTGGGCTGCGGCAACGGGGTGCTCGGCCTCGGCGCCTGGCTCATGGGCGCGGAGCAGGTCACCGGAGTGGACGTCTCCAAGAATGCCCTTGAGGCCGCAGAGCGGAACGCCCGGCTCCTGGAGGCGGAGATGACGCTCGTCGAGTCGGACGTCAGGCGCTACTCCGGGGAGGCGGACTGCGTCGTCATGAACCCGCCCTTCGGGAGTCAGAGGCGAGGCGCGGATCGCCCGTTTCTGGACGCCGCCATGGAGGCCGCGCCGGCGGTTTACTCCCTGCACATGGCCAAGACCCTGCCCTTTCTGAAGAAATACGTGGAGGAGAGGGGACGGGAGTTGGCATTCCATAAGGGTTATAAGTATGATATTCCTCACTTGTTCCGGTTTCACTCCAAGCTGAGGGAGACCATCGACATCGTCATGATCATCATCAGGTGAATAAATATGTCAGAGATTAAAAGTGTGCTTCCCGGAGATGAGGTTGCTGTGGAGGAGGAGTACCTGGCCTCCGACGGCACTTACAACGAGGATGGCGTCATCTACGCCTCCCAGGTAGGGGAGCTCGAACTGGACCTGGAGGAGATGACTGCCACGGTCCGCTCCCACAACCCCCCCAACGTCCTCCGCGAGGGGGACATCGTCTTCGCCGTCATCGCCGACACCCGCTCCACCATGGCCACCGCTGACGTGGTCGCCAAGGACGGAAGCCTGCGGGACGTGGGCGGAGAGACCTACGGCACCATACACGTTTCCAAGATCTCCCCGGCCTACACCGAGGACGTGAGCAAGGAGCTGAGGAAGACCGACATGGTGCGCGCCCGCGTGCTCCAGGTCAAGCCCTCGCTGCAGCTCACCACCCGTGATGCCAATCTCGGCGTGGTCATGGCCCGCTGCCGGCGCTGCCGCGGCGAGCTGGTGCGGAAGGGCAAGATGCTCTACTGCGAGGAGTGCGACCGGAAGTTCACCCGCAAACTCGCTAACGACTACGGCAAGGTAGTCTTCTAAACCCATTTCGGAGGTCATCTTAGATGGCGAGCAATGAGGAACTGGAGAAGCAGCTCAAGAGCCTGCGCAGCGAGCTCGCGCAGATGAGAGAGGTCGTCAACGCCCTGCTGAGCATGGTCGTTGAGGACGACGAGGAGGAAGAGTACCTCGGCTTCGGAGACGGGTTTGACCTCGGACGCTTCAACACCTGAGGGTGCAGTGCGCCTGCTGGTCCTCCTCTCTGGAGGGATTGACTCCCCCGCGGCGGCCTACATGATGGCCTCCCGCGGCGCGGAGATATTTTTACTTCACATGGACGCTCGTCCCCACGGCGACGAGCGCTCCCTCGAGAAGGTGCGGGAGATCGCCTCCCGGCTCCGCACTGTCACCGGGCAGGACATGCCGCTGATCCTCGCTCCCCACGGGGAGATGCAGGAGGAGATGCGGAAGCAGTCCGACCGGAACTACCAGTGCGTGCTCTGCAAGCGGCTCATGCTCAGGGTGGCCGAGAAGGTGGCCCTGCGCTACGGGTGCCGCGGCATAGTCACCGGCGACTCCATGGGGCAGGTGGCCTCCCAGACCCTCCGCAACATCACGCTGGAGGGGCCGGGGCTGAGCCTGCCCATACTGAGGCCGCTCATCGGCATGGACAAGCTCGACATCGAGGCCCTCGCCAAGGAGGCGGGGACTTATGAGATCTCCATCCAGCCGGAGGGTGCCTGCGCCTTCCTGCCGCTGAAACCCATCACTGCCGCCGACCCCGCGAAGCTGGAGACCATGGTCTCCACGGTTGCTTTGGACTCGCTGGCAGAATCGGCCGCGGAGGCTGCGCTCAGGATTGACGGGTGACCGGGCAGGCGTCCAGGTGCTCCGGGGCGTAGACCATGTCCATGCTGATGTGGTCAACATAGAGCATCTGCACCCGAGAGACGTAGAGAGTGTTGTCTCCCACCGGGATTCTGGTATCACTGGACTTGCTGGGCTTGCGGTCGGTGGAGACCACGGCGGGGCCGTAGCAGGAGGTGCACACCCGGAAATCCTTGCCGGTGCGCATAATCAGATCCTTGACCTCGTCGTCCACAGTGATCTTTTTCATCATTGTCGGATGAATTTGCTTGACGTATATAACCATGTCCATCTTAAATATAGACGGGAGCCTTTGCATTATCCATGATTCATGTCCTGGACAGCTCCGCCCTCTTTGCAATGGAGGATCTCCCTCCGGAGAGGTGCGTGGCCCCCTCTGGAGTCATCGCCGAGCTCAATCGCTACGGAGACCCCAGAGTGGCGCGCTGGGAGGGCTTGCTGCAGGTGCAGGACCCGGGGACGGAGGCTATCGAGGAAGTGAGGGAGAGGGCCCGCAGGAGCGGGGATCTCGGCCGGCTGTCAGATGTGGACATCTCAGTTCTCGCTCTGGCGCTCGAACTGAAGGGAGTTATTCTCAGTGATGATTATTCCATACAGAATGTGGCCACCATCATGGGCTTGAATTTCATGCCGGTGGGGATGGATGCCATCAAGGAGGTCCGTCGCTGGAACTACCGCTGTCTCGGATGCGGGCGCTGGTACAAGGAGAAGATGCCGGAGTGCCCGATATGCGGCAGCGGCATGCGTGCCCACAGGCGTCGCTGACTCAGGGGAAGAGGGAGCGGCAGCGTATCATCTTGGCCATGCGGCGCTTGCCGAGCATCCGCATGCAGAAGCCGGTGCGGAGATCGGAGCCGAAGGCGAAGAAGTCCGCCATCTTCTTGGTGCCGAGGGCGGTGCGGAGAGGCTTCCACATCAAGCGGCGCCACTCCTGCTCATAGGCGGCGAGGTTCTGGCCGTTGGCGACGTTGCCGGCGGCGACCTTGCCTGCCACCCGGCCGGCGATCATCGCCAGCGGGACTCCACCGCCGTTGACGGACATCACATGACCGGCGGCATCGCCGACTATGAGGCCGTTGTCGGTGTAGGTCCTCTCAAGGGGGCCCTGGCTGGGGACGTACTTCCCCTTGATACCGCTGAGAAGCTCCAGGCCCTCCCTCTCCACGAAGCGGTCGAAGTAGACGCGAGGGGAGTCGTGAGCGAAGCGGGGCGAGAACCCCACTCCCACGTTGGCTCGGCCATCCTTGGGGATTATCCAGCTGTAGGCTCCGGGAGCGAGTCCACCGAAGAACATGCTCACCACCGGCTCGAAGTCGCCGTCGGCCTGAGCAGTCACCGCGGGGTAGGGCTGCTGGTTGGCCGGCAGGTCGAGGAACTGAGCGGTGCGGGAGCCAGGCCCGTCCGCTCCGACGATGATCTTGTAGCGTATGGGGCCGGCGCTGGTCTCGGCGACGCCGTTGCGCAGGCCCAGGAAGGTGGTCCGCATGAGGACCTCCGCACCCTCCTTCTCCGCCAGGGAGACGAGGTGCTGGTCGAAGCGGTCCCGATCGGTGCTGTAGCCCAAGAAGGGAAGGTCGTAGACCTTCTTCCCGGGTGTGATGAGGCGTATGGCCTCCAGCTCCCGCACGCGCAGATGGGCGGGAATGTCGAAGAGCTCCTCGAGATTGTCGGCACCGGGGAACATGGAGGCTATCTCCTCGTCCGAGGGCATGAACTCGCCGCAGCGGACCGGGTCGCCGACGACGGAGCGACGCTCCAGAACAGTGACATTGGCTCCTGCGGCTGCCGCGAAGCGGGCAGTGGCGCTGCCGGCTGGACCGGCACCAACTACCAGGATGTCCGTCTCGCGCATCGTCATCGTTTCACCTAGCGCTCCCTGGCCAGGACGTAGTCGGCCAAGATGGCGAGTGAGTCACGGTGCTCGCTGCTGGGAAGCTCGAAGAGCCTCCCCTTGCCCTTGTCGATTAGCTCCTGGGCACGGTTGCGGCAGCGCTCCAGGGAGTTGGTCTTCTTGATGAGCTCCAGGGCCTCCCTGACGTCAGCATCGCTGGCGTCGCGGTTCTGGAAGATCTCCTGGATGCGAGGACCGTGCTGCGGGTCCTCCATGGCATAAATGATAGGTAAGGTGGGTTTGCCCTCGACGATGTCGATGCCGGACCGTTTTCCGGTGCGCTCCTCCTCGCCTTCCACATCAAGGATGTCGTCGGCGATCTGGAAGGCCATGCCGAGCTGCATGGCGTAGTCGCCCAGAGCGTCGATCCACTCCGGATCGGCTCCGGCCAGGTAGGCACCGACTCTGGCGCCGGCCTCGATGGGGCGGGCGGTCTTGCCCTCGATGATGGCCCTGTAGACCTCCTCGTCGGCCTTGGGGCGGTGCTCGTAGTCCGATTGGATGAACTCGCTCTCCGCCATGGCGGCGGAGGCACCGGCTATGGACTGCACGACAGCCTCATCCTGAGAGCCTCCCAGGCGGAAGCCCTGCACGAAGAGGAAGTCCCCGGCGATGATGGCCTTGGGGACGCTGTAGAGCTTGTGGGCGGCGATGGAGCCGCGGCGCAGCTCGCTCTGATCGTTGATGTCATCGTGGATGAGAGTGGCGCTGTGGATGAGCTCGAAGGAGGAGGCGACCCTTATGATGTCCTTCGGGTCGTCGCCGCCGGCGGCGAGATAAGACAGGATGCAGATCCCGGGGCGCATCCTCTTGCCACCGGCCCCTAGTATGTGCTCACAAATCTCAGTGAGCTCGGGGCTGCGAGATTGGATGCTCTCCTTCATCAGGGCGTCCACCTCCCTCAGGTGGTGAACTATGCCAGAGTCCCAGGACTGGACCATCAGCGCATCCTAAATGATGATTTCTACTTAACTGTTTCTGAATTGATAAAGAGTATAAGAAAAAAAGGGGGGTTGTGAAAGGGGTTTGTCAGCTCAGAGCGCCCACAGAGCGGAGGCCGCAGCCTCGCAGAGCTCGAAGACCGGGGACCATCCGACACCCAGGACGACGACGGCGACGAGGGCGATGCCTATCGCGACGCCGTAGGTCCAGGGCAGGGTGATCTTCTCCTGAGTCTCGCCCTCCTCGACGTACATGTACTTCACCACGCGGGCGTAGTAGTACAGCGAGATGGCGCTGTTGATCACCGCGATCAGGATGAGCCAGGCCCACTGGTAGTCGAAGCCACCGGTGGGGCTGCCGAGACCGGACAGGAAGAGCACGAACTTGCTCGAGAATCCGGCCAGGGGCGGTATACCAGCCAGCGAGAAGAGGAAGACCATCATGGCGAAGGCCACGAAGGGCGCCCTCTTGGCTAGACCCTTGTAGGCGTCCAGGTCCTCTCCCAGCGCGACGTAGGCGAGCGCGGCCACCACTATGAAGGCGCCTCCCTTCATGAACACGTGAGTGATCATGTGGAAGATTCCTCCTGCTAGGGCGAACTGCGTGCCGACGGCCAGGACGATCATCAGGTAACCGGCCTGGGATATGCTGGAGTAGGCGAGCATCCTCTTGATGCTGGTCTGAGAGATGGCGACCACGTTGCCCACCGTCATGGTTATGGCGGCGAGTATCGCGAAGGCCATCTGCAGCTCCTGGACCATCACGGCCTGGCCCACGACGAAGCAGACCAGGAAGATCTTGAAGAGGGCGATGAAACCCATCTTCTTGGATCCCGTGGACAGGAAGACCGTCACCGGGGTGCTGGCGCCCTCGTAGACATCCGGGGCCCACATGTGGAAGGGGGCCGCGGAGATCTTGAAGCCCAGACCGGCGATGACCAGGACAGCGGCGACCAGCAGCATGCCGCTAGGGGCGGCAGCGATGGCAGCGGCGATTCCGGCCAGCTGGACGGTTCCAGTCATTCCGTAGAGCAGCGAGAACCCGTAGAGGGTCATGGCTGTGGACAGACCACCGATGATGAGGTACTTGACCGAGGCCTCCGCCGCGCGGGGGTCGTTCTTGCGGAACGCCACCAGAGCGTAGGAGGTGATGCCAGTGAGCTCCACTCCGATGAACAGAGATATGAGGTCAGTGGCAGAGGCCACGAACATCATTCCAACGGTTGCGACCATCAGCAGCGAGTAGTACTCGCCGTGGTGCTTGTCCTTCTCCACATGCTTGAGGGAGGTGAGGACCACCAGGAAGGCCACGACCAGGAAGAGCAGTATCAGCAGGGCCGAGAACTCATCGAAGACGAAGATGCCTGCGAAGTCCCCGTAGCTGCCCTCGTACATCAGGTACGCTGCGCTTCCTATGGCCGCCACGATGGCTGCCAGGGATAGCCCGGCGAGCAGTCTCTCATCACTGCGGAGGTAGTACACTCCCGGCAGTATGAGCGCCATGGCGATTAGTATCAGCTGCGGCGCGATCATGCTGAAGTCAGGGAGTGCCATTTCAGATTCCTCCTATGAGAGTGGCGATATTCTCGGCCAGCGGCACCAACAGGTCGTAGATGCTGGCAGGCCAGACGCCGAAGACCGCTATCAGCACACAGAGGGCGGCGAGAGCCACCGTCGGGTAGAGGCTGACGTCCTTGACATCGCTGAGGTCTATGCGGTGCGTGACCCTCCCGAAGAGGGAGCGCTGCATGGCCCACAGGTAGTAACCCGCGGTGAGCAGCAGGGACAGCAGAGCGATGGCGACGACCCAGAGGACGCTGTTGGCCTCAGCCCATCCGAAGAAGGCGTATATGATGTGGAACTCGGCCACGAAGCCGACCAGGGCGGGAAGCCCCAGGGAGGCCATGAAGCCGAACATCACGAAGGCCGCGAACTTGGGCATCTTCTCCGCGACGCCGCCCAGGAGCGGGATGTCGCGGGTGCCGATGTTGTCACCGGATATGCCGCAGACCATGAAGAGCACAGCGGTTATGAGACCGTGGGCGAACATCTGGAAGGCACCGGCAGCGATGCCGATGTCAGACAGAGTGGCCAGGCCCAGCAGGACCATTCCCATGTGGGAGATGGACGAGTAGGCCACCATCCTCTTCAGGTCGCGCTGCGCAATGCAGGCGAGAGCACCGTAGACTATGGCGAGCAGGGCCAGGATGACCATCGGGATCTGCCAGGCCAGGGCTCCCTCGGGGAGAGTCTGGAAGCAGACGCGGATGATACCGTAGGACCCCATCTTCAGCATGACTCCGGCCAGGAGCACGCTTCCCGCAGTGGGAGCCTCGACGTGAGCGTCGGGCAGCCAGGTGTGGAAGGGCACCAGGGGCATCTTCACGGCGAAGCCGAAGAAGAGCAGGCCGAAGACAACGGTCTGGAAGAGAGCGCTGAATCCACCGGCGACGGAAGCGATGTGCTCGAAGCCGAAGGTCAGGGCACCTCCGCCCGCGGCGCTGAAGGCCAGGGCGAAGATACCGATCAGCATCACCAGACTCGCCACGTGCGTGTAGATGAAGAACTTGATGGCCGCATAGTGACGGCGCGGACCGCCCCAGATGGACACCATGAAGTACATCGGTATGAGAGTGACCTCCCAGAAGATGTAGAACATGAAGTAGTCCAGGGACATGTA
>CAYXFQ010000017.1:0-15746 GCA_964464345.1 uncultured Methanomassiliicoccales archaeon
TGTAGATCTCCTCCTCCCCCGACTGCGGAGACCTCAGGATGCGAGCCTTTCCATCCTCCACCCTCTCCATCGGCCAGTAGTAGCCGGCCCTGGCATCGTCTATGCTCAGGCGATAGCCCAGCAGGAGCTGCGGGAAGCGGATGTCACCGGCCCGCATGTTCCTCTGCAGGAAGTAGAACAGCGACAGGACCGTGAAAAGGGCGGCATGGAAGAGCACCATCAGCGCGAAGGGCATGACGATGGTGGCCGCCGGCAGGGGCGAGTCGATCAGGGGCAGGGATGCCAGCGCGGGGTAGTGCGGGAAGAGTATCGCCAGGGCGATCATGCACTTGGCGTCGGCGCCACCCTTGATGACGTCGAACATGTACATGAGCATGAAGGCGAGATAGAGGATCGGCACGGTGAGGAAGGGCCAGAAGGCACTGTCTCCGTGGTACAGTAAGCTGGGGTAGGCTATCATCGCCAAGGAGATCAGATAGACCGAGGCCGTGGCCACGGGCCCGTCCCAGGGGCGCTCCCAGAAGATGTCGATGAAGAGTATGGCCACTCCCAGCACCAGCAGGAGATACTCCCAGGGGAGGGACTGGCCGATCACCTGATAGGCGAGCAGGAGCAGTCCTGCGCCACCCATGACTATCCAGTAGTAGTCCTCCGCCATCCTCTCGCGGAGGTCCTGGCGGGTTGCCAGCACCAACAGAGCAGTGGCCAGCACGAGGCGCGCGAGGTCCAGGAAGTCCATCCCTCCGGGGATGGCGCTCCCAGCTATTAACATCTTCATCCCGGCGATAAGGCTAATAGCGTGGGCCCTCCTATTGCGATGCATGCGTGCCAGGCTCAGCGCCATTCTCCTTCTCCTCATTGCGGGGATCTTGCTCCTCAGCCCCCTGTCCGCGGCCGATCCCGCGATGATAACGGTAGTGGACATGCAGGAGGACGAGACGGTGAGCATCGGCACCGGCTCCCACGCCGAGTGGTCCTGGTACATATACAACCGCCACAGTGAGCCCATCTTCGTCTCCATGGCGATTGACTGCGAGGGTGGCAGCCACCGCCCCAGCAGCCATGATCTGAGCATCGGCGGCTCGACGGAGGGAATCAAGATCGCCCCGGAGGAGGGGGAGATGCTGCGCCTGCGCATGGAGGTCAGCCGCAGCTCCTCACCCGGCCTCATCGAGGCGGAGCTGAAGGTCGTCATCACCGACCTCGACGACGGGAGCAGCGAGGAGCTGCTCATTCCCCTCCAGCTGCAGATAAGCTCCTCGTTCCAGGGCGAGGGCTCCTACGGCCGCATACTGGGCGTTTTCCCCAATTCCCTGCCGGCCCCCCTTGACGGCCCGGCCGGGGCCGTGCTGGCCAGCATGGCCTTCTACATCCTGCTGGCCGTGACCCTTCATTCACTGGTCCTGTCCCGCCTGCTCAAGCGCGACCTCGCAGTGCGCACCTCCGCCTACAACCAGGCGCTGCGCCTGCTCAGGGCGCCGGTGCTCTTCGCGGTGCTGCTCTTCGGCACTGTGCAGTGCTTCTACATCGCTGGCGCCAGCGAGGCCACCCTGCTGGCGGTGGAGTCGGTGGCCGACATCCTCTACGTAATCATCGGCAGCGGCATCGCCTGGGCGGTCTACAAGGCCCTGGTGCGGCACCTGCTCTCACACCTGACCTTCCGGCGCGGCGGGAAGACCGACCTGTCCTCGCTGCCGCTGCTGAACTGGATCGGCATGCTGATCATCTCGCTCGGCGCCCTCTCCGCCGTCCTGGCCATATTGGGCTTCGACATCATGGTCATACTCACCGGCGCCGGCATACTGGGCCTGGCGATGTCGCTGGGCGCCCAGGACCTCCTGAAGAAGTTCTTCGCCGGCCTGTCGCTGCTCATGGAGCAGCCCTTCAAGGAGGGGGACCTCCTGCAGATGGACGGCGGCGTGGTGGTGGAGGTCATACGGGTCGGCCTGCGCTCCACCACGTTCTACAACATCTTCGACCCGCAGTACTTCATCATCCCCAACGACGTGGTTGCCAACGAGAAGATCGTCAACGTCATGCGCCCCGACGCCCGCTACAAGGCCAAGGTCGAGGTCGGCGTGGCCCGCGGCTCCGACGTGGCCCTGGTCAAGAAGGCCATGCTGGAGGCCGCCAACCTGCACCCTGAGGTGCTCAAGACCCCGGACGAGAAGCCCTCGGTGCGCTTCCTGGGCTTCGGGGACTCCACGATGAACTTCAGGCTCTTCACCTGGGTGGATGACTTCCGCCAGCACTTCCGCATCATCGGCGAGCTGAAGGAGCTGCTCTACGCCAGCTTCCAGAAGCACGGCATCGAGATACCCCTGCCCCAGCAGGACGTGAGGATACGCGAGGCCGGCCCGGCGATGGGTGAGAAAACCATTTCGAACGACGACGAGGAGGACAAGAAATGACTGAGTTGAAGGAAATGCTCTGGGCGCGCCTGCGCCAGATACCGGAAGGGAGAGTCAGCACCTACGGCGACATGGCCGCGGCGCTGGGCAAGCCGAAGGCCGCCAGGGCCGTGGGAGGCATGCTGGCCACCAACCCGGACGCCCCGCGCACCCCCTGCCACCGCGTGGTCCGCTCTGACGGCAGCCTCGGCGGCTACCAGGGGGGCATGGAGGCCCAGTCCCGGAAGAGGGACCTGCTGGAGAGCGAGGGCGTGCGCGTCGTGGACGGGAAGGTCCAGGACTTCGATCGCCTACGCTTCCGCGACTTCCCTCCCCTTTAGGTCCTTCAGAGCCGGGGGCGTGTATCCCTTCAGCAGCAGGGCGTTCCCAACCACCGTCAGGTCGCTGAGCGCCATGGCGGCGGCGGCGACCATCGGCGGCAGGAGTATCCCCAGCTGAGGGTAGAACACTCCCGCGGCCAGCGGTATGCATATTATGTTGTAGATGAAGGCCCAGAAGAGGTTCTGCTTCACCTTGCCGAAGGTGCGGTGGGAGAGCTGTATCGAAGCCACCGCATCCATGACGTTGTCCTTGACCAGGACGATGTCGGCGGTCTCGACCGCGACGTCGGTGCCGCCGCCCATGGCGATGCCGATGTTGGCGGTGGCGAGAGCGGGAGCGTCGTTGACGCCGTCTCCGACCATGGCGACGATGTCGCCCTTGGCCATGAGGGCGGAGACCGCACGGGCCTTGTCGTTGGGCAGGACCTCGGCCATGACCTCCTCTATGCCCAGCTGCCGGGCTATCGCCTCGGCGGTGGACTGGCGGTCGCCGCTGATCATCACCGAGCGGATTCCCATGTCCTTCAGGGCGGCTATGGCCTTCTTGGCGTCGGGCTTGATGCTGTCGGCGACGCCGAGGACGCCGAGGGGAGCGCCGCCCCGTAGGAGGACCATCGGAGTCTTGCCCTGCTCGGCCAGGCGGTCCATCTCCTCCAGCGCCCTCTCATCCTCCGCATGACCTGCGAGGAGGTGGTGGTTGCCGAGGAGGTAGTCCTCGCCCTGGTGCCGGAAGCCTATGCCCCGGCCGGGGATGTTCTCGAAGGACTCCGGCATCGGCCCGTCGCCGGCGACAGCCACTATGGACTGGGCGATGGGGTGCTCCGACTGCCTCTCGCCGATGGCGGCGAGGGCGACCACGTCGTCATCCCCAAAGGCGATGACGTCGGTGACGGTGGGAGCCCCGACGGTGAGGGTGCCGGTCTTGTCGAAGGCCATGACGCTGACCTTGCCGGCAACCTCCAATGATTGGCCGTTTCTGACCAGGATGCCATGCTCCGCGCCCTTGCCGGTCCCCACCATGATGGCCATCGGCGTGGCCAGGCCCATGGCGCAGGGGCAGGATATCACGATCACCGAGATGAAGGCGGTGAGGGCGAAGGCGAAGCGGGTGTTGTCGATGGGGAAGGCGGCGTAGCCGACCAGGTACCAGTAGATGAGGGTCAGCGACGCGATCGCGACCACGATTGGCACGAAGTAGGCGGCCACCGTGTCCGCGATGCGCTGGATGGGCGCCTTGGAGAGCTGGGCGTCCTCGACCATGCGCACGATCTGCGAGAGCATGGTCTCCCCTCCCAGCCGGGAGACCCGGGCCTGGAAGGAGCCGTTGATGTTGATGGTGCCGCCGAAGACCTCGTTGCCATGGACCTTGTCCACCGGCAGGCTCTCGCCGGTGAGCATGGACTCGTCCACGGAGGAAGAGCCTTCGACCACGACGCCGTCGGTGGGGACCTGCTCCCCGGGACGGACCAGGAAGATGTCGTCCTCGCGCAGGTCCTCGATCAGGATGGTCTCCTCCTTGCCGTCCCGCAGGACGTTGGCGCTGCGGGGCTGCAGGTCCATGAGCTTGCGGAGTGCCTCGGAGGTGCCGCGCTTGGCGTACATCTCCAGGTACTTCCCGATCAGGATGATGAGGATGATCATCGCCGAGGACTCGAAGTAGACCATGGCCTCCCCGAAGTAGGAGGGGAGGAAAGTGATGAAGGTGCTGTAGACGTAGGCGGCAGTGGTACCGATCGCCACCAGGGTGTCCATGTTGGCGGTGCGGTTGCGGAGAGCCGACAGCGCACCGGTGTAGAACTGGCGGCCGCAGTAGAGCTGGACCGGGGTGGCCAGGGCGAAGAGGAGGTAGTGCTGCACTTGAACCGAGAGGCCGAGCGTCACGTCGGTCATCATGAAGAGCATGCTCAGCACCATGCAGGGAATGCCGAAGATGGCGGCCACGATTATGAAGTGGCGCTGCTGGGCCATCTCCTGGAGGTAGAACTCCTCCTCAGCGCTGTCCACGACCTCGAAGCCCATGTCCTCGACGATGGAGGCCAGGGCGGCGGCGCTGATCACGTTGGGATCGTGGTCGACCTGAAGCTCGGAGGTGGAGAGGTTGGCACGAACGGAGCGCACGCCGTTGCGGGCGCCGAGGCCCTGCTCCAGGCCGCGCACGCAGGAGGCGCAGCTCATGCCCTCTATCTGAAACTTGGCGCGGGCCCAGTGGACCTCGTATCCGGCGTCCTTCACCGCCGTCTCGATCTCTGCCAGGCTTACCAGCATTGACTCATAGCGGACCTTCAACGTGTTGGTGGAGAGGTTCACAGCGGCCATCTCCACGCCCGGCAGAGCGCTGACGACGCTCTCTACCTCCCGGGCGCAGTTGCCGCAAGTCATCCCTCCGACAGTGATGCTCTTCTCCTCGATCAGAATCAGTCCCTCCTTTGCAGGATGTGGCTTGAATGGCTCTCCCCTTTATTTATACTGGCCAACTCAACCATCCCGACGGAGGGGGCCTATTTCCAAGAATCGAGCGAGGAGGCGGATTACTTCTGATTTCGTCAGGGCGCCTGGGGAACGGCCAAATATTAAATACGATTCTCCTGATAACGAGAAACATTATACGAATTCAATAGTGTGGGAGATGATTGGTTGGACCTTCTCGACCAAAAGATTGTAGAGATGTTGAAGAACGACTCGAGGCGCCCGTTTGTGGAGATCGCCAATAGCCTGGAAGTGTCGGAGGGCACCATCAGGAGCCGGGTCAGGCGCATGACCGACGAGCGGATCATCCGGGGCTTCACAATCCGCACCAGCAGCAAAAACATCAAGGCATTGGTGGAGATACGCATCGCCGTGAACACTGACGCTGGGGCCATCGCCGCCGAGCTGGCGGAGATAAGGGGCGTGACCGAGGTATTCGAGGTCACCGGAGACCAGGACATAATCATCATCGTGGACGTGGAGTCCTCCCAGCGGCTGAATGACATCATCGAGAGGGTGAGGCACAACGACCGGATCTCCGCCACCCGCACCCGCCTCATACTCAACGAGCACTTTGGAGCTGAGTGAACATGTTCAAGGGAACAGCGACCGCCCTCATCACTCCCTTCCACCGGGACGGGAGCATCGACGAGGAGGGACTGAGGGGCCTGGTGGACTACCAGGAGAGCCAGGGAGTGGAGACGGTGATCCCCTGCGGATCCACCGGCGAGTCCGCCACCCTGTCGCATGACGAGCACATCGAGGTAATCAGGATAGTGGTCGACCAGGCCAAGCGGGCGCAGGTCGTCGCCGGCGCCGGCAGCAACTCCACCCAGGAGGCGATCGCCCTCAGCATCCATGCCGCCGACATCGGCGTGGACGGCATACTCTCCATATCTCCCTATTACAACAAGCCCACCCAGGAGGGCATCTATCAGCATTACAAGCAGGTCTCCGAGGCCATCTCGGTTCCGCTCATACCCTACAACGTCCCAGGGAGGACGGGCAGCAACATCAGCGCCCAGACCATACTCCGCCTGGCGGAGCTCCCCAACGTGGCGGCGGTGAAGGAGGCCAGCGGAAACCTGGACCAGATCATGGACATCCTCGCCGGTCGGCCCAAGGGATTCTCGGTGCTCTCCGGCGATGACGCGATGACCTTCCCGCTGCTCGCCCTCGGGGGAGACGGCGTCATATCGGTCAGTTCCAACTGCGCCCCCCGCCTGATGGGGGACATGGTGCGCGCAGGCCTCGCCGGCGACTACGCCAAGGCCCGCCAGCTGCACTTCCGGCTGCTGCCCCTCTTCCGGATGATGTTCCGGGAGACCAACCCCATACCGGTGAAGGCGGCCATGCGCATGATGGGCAAGCACTCCGGAACGCTGCGCATGCCGCTGCTGGAGATGAGTCCCCAGCACGAGGCGGAGATGCGTCAGGTGCTGAAGGGCCTGGATCTCATCTGAGGAGAGAGAGCATGATCAACGTGGCGATTGGTGGCGCCACCGGCAAGTTGGGGAGCCTGGTCTCCCAGCTGGTGGCGGAAGACCCGGAGATGAGACTGACGGGAGCACTGGTTTCCGAGGGAAGCGTCAACGTGGGCCGCGAGCTGCACCCCGGCGTCATCGCCCGCGGGCCGAGCGAGCTTGACAAGGCGCTGGAGGGAGCGGACGTCTACGTGGACCTCACCACGCCGGAGGCGGCCTCGCAGCTGCTTCCGCGCCTGCCGGCGCTGGGATGCAACGTGGTCGTGGGAACGACCGCGGTGGACCCTGCTGCCGTGGACGCCTTCCGGGATGCCCTGCGCGAGCACGGCCGGTCGGGACTTATGTCGGCCAACTTCTCGCTGGGAGTGAACCTCTTCTGGCAGCTCTGCGCCAAGGTGGCGGCATCGCTGCCGGGCTACGACATCGAGCTCATCGACATTCATCACAATCAGAAGTTGGACTCCCCGTCCGGAACTGCCATGGAGGCGGTGCGGGCGATGCAGGAGGTCACCGGCATAGAGACCGTCCGTCACGGCCGAGAGGGTCTGGAGGAGGGCCGCGGCCGCGAGATCGGCGTGCACTCCCTGCGGGCCGGGGACGTGGTGGGCGACCACACGGTGATCTTCGCCGGCAACATGGAGAGGCTGGAGGTCTGCCACCGGGCAGTCTCCCGCGAGGCCTTCGCCCGCGGCTGCCTGGAGGCCATACGCTGGATAGCCGGGCGCGAGGACGGTGAGCTGCACGGCATGAAGGAGGTGCTGGGGCTATGATCACAGTAATGAAGTTCGGTGGCTCCAGCGTGGGCTCCGCCGAGGCGGTCCGTCGCTCGGCCGACATCATAATCAACAATCGACACTCCACCGTGGTGGTGCTCTCGGCCATGTCTGGCGTCACAAACTACCTGATCGGCAGGCTCGAAGCCGAGGACGGGAGCCACGTCGAGACGGTGGACGCTCTGCGCCTGAAGCACCGCGAGGTGGCCGAGGAGCTGCTGAGCGAGCCCATATTCACAGAGTGCTGCGAGGAGCTGGACCGCCGCCTGGCGTCCCTGGAGGCCCTGCTCTCCGACCCCGCCGCCCGTGACGACCCCTACTTCCAGGACGACATCTCCTCCCAGGGGGAGAGACTCTCCACCGTCCTCCTCAGCTGCTATCTGCGTGAGCTGGGGCATGGCTCGGTGGCCCTGACCTCTGAGGAAGCGGGCATCCACGCCGTGGGATTGCCCGGACTGGGGTCCGCCGACCTGGTGGCCACCTGCCGAGACCTGCAGTACAAGGTCATGCCCCTGCTGAACCAGAAGCAGATACCGATAATCACCGGCTTCTACGGGAGGAGCCCGGAGGGGCGTCCCCTGACCTTCGGGCGAGGAGGCTCCGACTACTCCAGTGCCGTGGTGGCCCACGCCCTGGACGCCGACTGCCTGGAGATCTGGACTGACGTGGACGGCTTCATGAGCTCCGACCCGCGCCTGGTCCCGTCCGCCCGCACCATCGAGGAGATGAACTACAGCGAGGCGGCGGAGCTGGCCTACTTCGGCGCCAAGGTCCTGCATCCCCGCACCATCGAGCCGGTGCGGCGCAAGCACATCCCACTCAAGGTCAAGAACAGCTTCGATCCGAATGCGCCGGGGACCGTGATACATCACCTCCGCGCCCCGCGGGAGGACCTGCTGCTCAGCGTTGCCCTGAAGACCGACCTGTCGATCATCACCGTGAACTCGGCGGAGATCGCCTATCGGCCGCGCATCGTGGCCCGCATCATCGACAAGATCGCCGACGCGGGTGTGATACTCTACGCCATATCCACCTCGCTGTCCACCATCGCCCTGCTCATTCACAACCTGGACGTGAAGGAGACCCTGCGTCACCTGAACTCGCTGGAGGGCGACGAGATCGACCGCATAGACGTCAAGAGCAACATGTGCCTGATCTGCGCCGTGGGGGACAACCTCCTGGCCCGCTGCGGCGCCTCGGCGGAGATCTTCGGCGCCGTGCGGGACGCCGAGGCCAACGTGGAGCTCATTTCCGAGGGAGCGTCCGACGTCTCCCTGAACTTCGTGGTGCCGGTGGACCAGGCCGCCGCCGTCAACCGCTTGCTGCATGAGAGATACATAGGTGTTTGAATTGAGAGACTTCGAATCCAAAGACGGACAGATGATCATCGGCGGCGTGACCGCCTGGGACCTGGCGGAGGAGTTCGGCACTCCCCTCTACGTCACCGACGAGCAGGCGCTGCGGGAGAACTACCGCCGCATCCACTCCGCCTTCAACCAGCAGATGGACACCCGCATAATGTACGCCTGCAAGGCCAACAGCAACATGGCCATACTGCGGGTGCTGGAGCAGGAGGGCAGCGGCATCGACGCCGTGTCCATCGGCGAGGTGCTCACCTGCCTCAAGGCCGGCTTCAGCCCGGACCGCATACTCTACACCGGCGTCAACGTCTCCAACGAGGAGCTGAGCCAGGTGGTGGAGGCCGGTGTTCCAGTGAACGTGGACTCCTTCTCGGAGCTGCGGAGGCTGGCGGCCATCGACATAGATCACCCCATATCGTTCCGGGTCACCCCGGGCGTGGGCTCCGGACACCACCCCAACGTCATCACCGGCGCCAAGGGGTCCAAGTTCGGCATCCCCCGCGACGAGATAATCGACGCCTACCGGGAGGCGCTAGAACTGGGCTTCAAGCCAGAGGGCCTGCACGCCCACATCGGCTCCGGGGGCCAGTCGGTGGAGCCCTTCCTAGACCTCATAGGCATCCTCATCGACACCGTCAACGAGATCAAGGACGAGCTGGGCCTCTCGCTGCGCTTCCTGGACATGGGCGGCGGCATCGGCATACCCTACCGCCCCCATGAGCGGGAGATGGACCTGGACGAGCTGGCCATCACGGTCACCGACATGGTGAAGGAGGAGACCGAGATCTCCACCCTCTACGTGGAGCCGGGCCGCTACGTGGTCTGCGACAGCACCGTCCTGCTCACCCGCTGCGTGGACCTCAAGACCACGCCGGAGAAGAACTTCATCGGCGTGGACGCCGGCTTCAACACCCTGCTCCGCCCGGCCTTCTACGACTCCTATCACCATGTGGCGATAGCCAACAAGTTCAACCGCGCCTGCGAGCGCCGCTTCGACGTGGTGGGCCCGATCTGCGAGTCCGGGGACTACCTGGCCCGCGACCGGGTGATGCCGGAGCCGGAGGAGGGCGACCTGGTGGTCGTCTACGACACCGGCGCCTACGGCTTCGTCATGAGCAGCAACTACAACTCCCGCCCCCGCTGCCGCGAGGTCTTGGTCAACCAAGGCGAGGCGGAGATCATCCGCGAGAGCGAGAGCATGGAGGACATCTGGAGACACCAGACAGTGCCGGGGAGGCTTCAGCAGTGAAGTTCTGGAAGTATCACGGCCTCGGCAACGACTTCGTCCTCCTGGAGGACCTGGAGGGGGAGATGCCCATGGACGCCGCCTTCGTGACGGAGGTCTGCGAGCGTCGCTTCGGCATCGGCGCCGACGGGATTCTCTACGTCTGCCGCTCCGATCGCGCGGACTACGCCATGCGCATCATGAACGCCGACGGCAGCGAGGCGGAGATGTGCGGCAACGGCATACGCTGCCTGGCCAAGCACATCCACGACCGCGGCATGGTGGAGGGCGATGTCATGAGCATCGAGACCCTCGCCGGCATAATGCATGTGACCGTCAGCGTGGAGGGAGGCACCACCATGGTCGAGGTGGACATGGGCGCCCCCGAGCTGGACTGCCAGAGCATTCCCGTGGACTGCGAGGGCCGCTTCCTAGACTCCCCCCTGCCCGCCCCGCTGGGGGACGTCATGGGAAGCGCCATATCCATGGGCAACCCCCATTTCGTTACGTTCGACGAGCTCGAGGACGAGGAGCTCGACACCCTGGGGCCGTACATCGAGAGTCATCCCCTCTTCCCCCGCAAGACCAACGTGGAGTTTGCCAGCGTCCGCGCCGGCCGCATCTACGTGAGGGTCTTCGAGAGAGGGGCCGGCTGGACCCTGGCCTGCGGAACCGGCGCCTGCGCCACCACGGTGGCGGCGGCCCTCAAGGGCCTGGTGCCCTACGACAGTCCGGTGGAGGTCGTCCTTCCCGGCGGCGTGCTCCGCATCACGGTGGATAGCGATCTCAGCTCGGTCATCATGACGGGTCCCGCCGAAATCGTATTCAAGGGGGAGATGATGAGGTGATTTCATGGAGATAGATTTCGCTAGGAGACTGCAGCAGCTGCCGCCCTACCTTTTCGCCCGCCTGGAAGAGCTGACCGCCGCCAAGCGCGCCGAGGGCGTGGACATCATCGACTTCGGAATCGGCGATCCCGACCTCCCGACCCCGGAGCCCATCGTGAAGGCCCTGCAGGACGCGGTGGCCTTGCCTGAGAATCATCCCTACTCCTCCAGCGCCGGCGAGGCCTACCTGCGCCAGGCGGTGGCGGACTGGTACAAGACCCGCTTCGGAGTGGATCTGGACCCCGCCAAGGAGGTCTGCGTCACCATCGGCTCCAAGGAGGCCCTGGCCAACATCTGCACCGCCTTCGTCAACCCCGGCGAGAAGGTGCTCTCGCCCGACCCGGGCTACCCGGTCTACGCCAACGGCGCGGCCCTGCTCAACGACGCCGTGCCGGTGAAGGTGCCCCTTCTGGCCGAGAACGACTTCCTCCTGGACCTGGAGGACTGCCCCGAGGATGCCAAGATGCTCTATCTCAACTATCCCAACAACCCCACCGGTGCCGTCTGCGACGTCGCCTACCTGCGGGACGTCATGGGATGGTGCAGCGACCGAGGCACCGTCTTCTGCTACGACAACGCCTACTCGGAGATGTGCTTCGACGGCTACCTGGCCCCCTCCGCCCTGGAGGCCGGCCGCGAGGTCATCGAGTTCGGATCCCTATCCAAGACCTTCAACATGACCGGCTACCGCATCGGCTACGCCGTGGGCAACGAGACCCTGATCTCCGGCCTGAAGAAGGTGAAGTCCCAGATCGACTCCGGTGCGCCCAAGTTCACCCAGGCGGCCGCTGCTTACGCCCTCGGCATGTACAAGGGCCGGAAGCTGCCGGACGCCATCGCCGCCAACATGGAGATCTACGCCGAGAGGCGGAAGGTCCTGGTCAAGGGCCTGCGCGAGCTCGGCTACGACGTGGAGATGCCCAAGGCCACCTTCTACGTCTGGTTCGACTGCGGCGGGGACTCCATGGCCTTCACCGAGAAGATGCTGGACCTCGGCCTGGTGTTCACGCCCGGCGTGGGCTTCGGCGCCGCCGGCGAGGGATACATCCGCGTGGCCCTCACCCAGCCCCTGGAGCGCATCCAGGAGGCGCTGGACAGGATGAGGTCCCTATAGGCAGCGACAAGCGTGCTTCAGGGCCTCAAGAGCCGGCAGCGGCTTGCCCAGGAGGTAGGTCTCCAGGGCACCGCCTGCCGTGCTCACATATGAAAACAGGTCGATGAGGTCGAGGAGCTCCGCGGCGCCGACGGTGTGTCCACCGCCGATCACCGTCTGGCCGCCGCTGTCGGCCATGGCCATCATCAGCTCCCTCGTCCCGATGGAGAACTCAGGATTCTCATAGTATCCGGCCGGGCCGGACAGGAAGCAGGTCCCGGACCTCCGGATGACCTTGCGGAACTTCTCCATGGAGGCGCTGCCGATGTCCAGGGCAGCCCCCTCGGCGGGGAACTCGCCCAGCGGCAGGTCCACCCTCTGCCCATCGTTCTCGATGGCCAGGTCGGTGGGCAGCAGGATCCGAGCCCCGTATTTCTTCAGTATGACCCGGGCGGCCCTTAGATTCTCCTCGCTCAGGTCCTCCTTCAGGAAGGCCTCGCTCTTGGGGCCCAGGTTCACGCCCATGGCCTTGATGAAGGCGTTGCCGGCGAGACCCACCAGGATCACCCGGTCCGCCTTGTCGTGGCCCAGGACATGGTCGATCATCGGCGGGGTGTCGGAGAACTTCGACCCGCCGAGTATGAATGTGGAAGGGCGCCGCGGCTCGTCGAAGACCGAGCTCAGGGCGCGGAGCTCCTTGGTCATCAGCCGACCGGCGGCGGAGGGTATGCGGGCCTGGAAGCCCACCATGGAGCACTGGGAGCGGTGGGCGGTGCCGAAGGCGTCGCAGACGTAGTAGTCCGCCAGCGGCGCGAGGGCGTTGACCAGCTCCGAGCGGGAGTGCTCCTCCATGCTCCTCTTCTCAATCTCGCAGTCCAGGTAGCGGACGTTCTCGAGAAGTATGACCTCTCCCGGCTGCAGGGAGCGTATGGCCTCCTGCGCAACCTCGCCGATGACGTCCGGTATGAAGCGCACCTCGCGCCCGGTGTAGCGGGAGAGACGCTCAGCGTGCTGCTCCAGCGATGTGAAGTCCCACTTGCCGAGCCGGCTCTGATGGGCGAGAATCACGAGCTTGGCCATCTTGGAGGAGAGCTCGGTGACGGTGGGGGCGATCTTCCGGATGCGGGAGTCGTTGTCTATTGCCAGCGTCTCCCGGTTCAGGGGGCAGTTGATGTCCGCCCGCAGAATTACGGTCTTGCCACCGAAGTCGAAATCATCCAGTGTGTTGAACTCCTTTGTCATCGTTTCCCCGGTGCCGATTGCGGAGGTGATTGTACTCCACTAAAATACATTTTTCTTCGAATAAGGGGGAAAGGGGAGAAAAGGGGTTTGCGCTCAGGGGGAGATCCCCATGCTGGCGTCGGTCTTGCGCATGGAGGCGGCCGCGTCCTTCTCCAGCTTGCACATGGAGCGGATGCAGTCCACGATCTCCGGGACCACGTCGCTCTCCTGGTGCACCGCCTGGTAGTAGTACAGGGTGTCGCCGACCGTCTTGACGCCGTCCTCCCAGACCGCGATCTCGAAGAGGTCGCCGCGGGAGCGTCCCAGGTCGCGGGCGTACTCCATGACCTCGGCGGAGGAGCGGATGCCGTCCGCGCTGCTGACCATGCGCAGGCGAGGGTGCTTGGACCAGATGTCCAGGATCTCCTCGGTGTCAGCAGGCCGCTTGAGCTTGACCGTGACGGTGTGCAGGTGCATGACGGTGGTGGGCACCTTGACCGCCATGGTGTGGATGTCCAGCCAGGGCATGATGCTCTGCACGTCCGGGCCGTGGTGGGTGGGCAGCTTCAGGGAGGGCTCGATGGCGTTGATGGGCCCGGGCTTGCTGTCGCCGGGGTCAGCGCCGCGGCGGATCAGGGTCGCGTAGACTCCCTGGACGCCGATCTCCTTGTCCAGCGGGAAGAGGGTGCGTATGAGCCCGGTGGTGTTGCAGGACACCACGCGGGAGAACTGCATGCCCCAGGACTCCTGGTAGTTGGCCAGCGCGTTGAAGGATACGCCGGCGATGCCGTGGTCCTCCCCGCCCTGGAATATGGCCTTGACCCCCGCCTTGGCGTAGACGTCCTTGTACTGGGCGCCTATGCCGCCGGGAGTGCAGTCCACGATGAGGTCCACCTTCTTCAGAAGGTCATCCAGAGTGCCGGCGGTCTCGATGCCGGCGGCGTCGAAGGGGGCGGTCCCGTCCCTGCCGGAGGCATAGAGGGGGATGCCGAGATCGTTGGCCATCTTGGCCTCGAAGCTGGGGCGAGTCTTGGTGACTCCCACAATCTCCATGTCGTCCTGCTGGGCTATGGCCGTGCATGCCCCCTTGCCGATGGTGCCGTATCCGTTGATGCCTGCCTTCACCTTATTCATTGCTTACCACCCGATGCTACCTGCTAATTCGGAAGGGCATATCCGCTATCATCAAGATAACGTTTCCTCACAAAGTCCAATGTTTCCCATGCTCCTTCCTGGCCATGAGTATGCTCTCGACGGCGGAAGGCTCCTCGATCTCCTCGGCGTACTCGTGGTAGACGCCCTCCCCGCGGAAGGCGGATATCACGCCGGCCACCACCTCGGCGGTGGAGCGGAGATGGTATCCCCCCTCGAGGATGAAGGCCACGTCGCGGTTGTCCATGAAGTCCATGAGACGGCGGCAGAGGCTCAGGTAGCCAGGAGTGTTGAGGCTCAGGCTGGACATGGTGTCGCTGTAGTGGGCGTCCACTCCCAGGCTCACGATGAGCAGGTCGGGGGCGAACTGCTTCATGATGGGCATGGCGACCTGGTCGAAGGCCTGGGTGTAGGCGACGTTGCCGGCCCCCCGGGGCATGGGGATGTTGACGTTGTAACCCAGCCCGTCCCCCTCGCCCTGGCAGTCCACGCTGCCGGTGCCCGGATACTGGTCGAACTGGTGCAGGGAGATGAAGAGCACGTCGTCCCGTTGGTAGAATATGCTCTCGGTGCCGTCGCCGTGATGGGCGTCCAGGTCCACTATGGCGGTGCGGAGGCCGAGGCGGCAGGCGGCCACGGCGGCGTTGTTGAAGTAGCAGAACCCTCCCGCCTTGCAGGCGCTGGCGTGATGGCCGGGCGGGCGGGTGAGGGCGAAGGCCATCTCCCCGCGTGAGGCCCTCCTCGCGGCCTCGGCGGAGACCTCGGCCGAAAGCTTGGCGAGGTCGAAGGTGTGGTCCTTGAGCATGGTGTCGGCGTCCAGGGGCATGTTGCCGCCTTTGCGGATCTGCTGCACCAGGTCAGTGCTGTGGACCCGCAGCAGGTCCTCGTCCTGCAGCGTCGGGGGAGCCTCCACATTCTGCCACAGCCCCTCCTGCATCAGCCTCTTGCGGATGCTGCGCAGGCGATATGGGGACTCCGGATGGTCCGGCCAGTGATCGTGCTCCATCAGGTCCTCGTGGTGGATAATAACCATGCCAGGCCCTCTACTGACTCAACCTAAGGACGGGAACGGTTATTAAACAATATCCTATACTGGTCCCCCTGTAGCTGCCGACGGAGTCCGCCAGCAGCGGAGGAATGGGCATGAAGGGATCCAAAGCCTTGCTGAAGCTGTTAGAGAGTCGGGGGGTCGACACCTTGTTCGGATACCCCGGCGGAGCGGTCATACCGATATTCGACGAGCTGCTGGACTCCCCCCTGCGTCACATCCTGGTCCGTCACGAACAGGGCGCGGCCCACATGGCGGACGGCTACGCTCGCGCACTGGGCAAGCCGGGAGTCTGTCTCGCCACC
>CAYXFQ010000018.1:0-14997 GCA_964464345.1 uncultured Methanomassiliicoccales archaeon
CCATGACCTGGTCCATGCCGGTGATCCCGAGGTCCACGGTGCCGGAGTGTATGAAGCGGGGGATGTCCTGCGCTCGCAGAAACATGATCTCAAAATCCTTGTTCTTGACGGTGGCGTAGAGCCTCCGGTTACGGCCATCGCTCATTTCCAGGCCGGCTTTCAGAAGCAGCTCCACAGCCCTCTCGCTCAGTCTTCCCTTGTTGGGGACGGCCAACTTCAAACCCATCTCCAGAACCTCGCTCCGTCAATATGGGGTACCGATAAAAAAGCTTGCCCTTCAAGGTCCAAGCTGGCGGCGGGTGGCCAGATGGTCCACGGGCCCGGCAGCTCCGAGAGGAGGCACATCTCCCTGCAACGCCAGGGCGCCGCCCACTCCCAGGATGGCCCCGCTGACGCCCTCGATCGAGAGCAGGTCGTCGAGGCAGGCGCGGAGATGAGCGGGGTCGTCGCTGCGGGCGAGATTCCCCAGGCGGGTGGCGGCGGCGTCCGCCAAGGTGGGGTTGGGAGAGATGACGGTCGCTATGTCCGCCTCGCCCAGCGAGATGGCGGGGCCGATGCGGCCGGAGGAGCTGCAGATCCCCAGAACGTCCCCCACGGGAGGGACGAGCAGGCTGAGGGGCCTGGGGCCGCCGTAAAGGCCCACGCGAATCTCTCGGTCGCTGTGGATCGCTATGTCTCCCCCGTTGTCAATGAGGACGCAGGGGCAGCCCTCCCTCATCGCCGCCCGGACGGCATGCTCGGCGATGGCGCCGGCCACCGCTGCCATCGGCCCCACGCCACAAAGGGCTGAGGCCTCGCACATGCGCCTCGGCACTCCTTCCGGCACCGGAAGGTCGTAGGGCTCCATGGTGCTCGCGAAGAAGGGGTCGGAGGCTATCACGGCCTCGATGGAGGCCCTGGCCTCCAGAACAGCCTCCCGTATGCAGGGGAGGAATGAATCGTCGGCGATGACGCTTATGGCGCTCTCGCCGTACTCCAGGTGATGACGCCTCACCATGGCTTCATCATCATGGCGCGGGGCGGGCAGGCGCTGAGGCAGGACTCGCAGGCGATGCAGAGCTCGCTCTCGAACTCCACCTCCCAGGTCCGGCGGTTCACGACGAAGGCCTTGGTGGGGCAGATCGACACGCAGGAGCCGCAGTGCGTGCAGCGCGACTCGTCCCGGTCGATGTGCTTGTCCAGGGCCTTGACGCCGATCCCCAGGCCCTCCATGTAGACTTTGGCCTCTTCGATGTCCGCAACTCTTCCGTTCATCTCCAGAATCAACCCTCCTCCATTCTCATCCACCTGCGCTCGCAGGATGTTGGGCACGATGTCAAAGCGCTTCACCAGCTCGTAGGACACCGGCTCCTGGAAATTGCTGGGTGTGAACCTCAGCAGGTACTTCTTGTCAATCCTCACTCCAGCTCCTCCCTGGTGGCGATCTTCAGCGGGCCGGGGACGGAATTCTCCGGCAGGGCGCGAACCGGCTCGCTGAGCGTGAACTCCCGGTCCTCGATCCAGCTCTTGAGCTCCTGCGCCACGTCGCGGGCCTTCTTGTAGGAGGAGAGCGAGGAGCTGCGCACCTGGCGACCCTCCAGCTCCACCGTGCCGGAGCGGAACTCCGCATAGCTGATCTCCGCCAGCACCGGGCGATGGCTGGAGCCGACCGAGTAGTCGAAGAGCGGGGCGTAGATGTCCTCGTCCCGTATGCTGCAGGCCTTCATCATGTCCAGGTCCAGCATGGGGATGGGTATGCCCACTCCCACCGCCAGCGACGTGGAGTAGTTGTGTATGGAGAGCGCGCGGAGGTACTCGGTGCTCATTCCTCGCAGGTCCCCGATGAGGGCCAGGTTCCTGGCGCCGCTGGCGGGGACGCCGTTCTTCTCCGGCGTGGAGGTGTTGAACTGGGTGCCTCCCCAGGCCACGTTGCCGTCTCCTCCGCCCAGGAATATGCGGGTTCCCACGCCGATGCTGCGGCAGTGGGGGTCGTTGAGCAGGGGCGAGAGCTGGCCGGCGGAGCTGTAGGTCACGTTGCGCTTCCGCGGCAGGAGCTTGCCCATGTAGGTGTAGAGGGTGCGGTCGGAGCTGTTCACGGCCGCGCCGTAGTTCTGATAGGAATTGCGGGGGTTGAAGAGGTAGGCCTCATTCATGCTGTCCAGCGAGATGTGGGTGTCGATCTCCCGTCGCGGGTAGCAGTCCGAGCCTGGTCCGCAGGCTCGCAGGCGCACCGGCTTCCCGGCCACCAGGTCCTCGATGACGTGGGCGCCGCCGTACTCGTTGGGGCGGTCCCGGCTGGGCTGGGTGGCGCCGATGTAGCTGTCCACCGCCGCCAGGCCGCCGTAGGCCTGCACGCCGTTGAGGTAGATCTCCGCCATGCGGATGGGAGGGTCGGCGTGGCCGAAGTTCATGAACGCACCGGAGGAGCACATGGCCCCGAAGGTGCCGGTGGTGACTACGTCAACCTCCTTGAAGGCGCCCTCTACGCCTTTATCCTCTACCAGGTCAAGGACCTCCTCGGCGGTGAGGACCACGGCCTCGCCCGCCTTTATCCGTTTATTGATCTGGGAGTAGCTTCGTTTCAGGGAATCACCTCTAGAGCAGGCCCTTCGCGGCCGCGAGCTCGGCATTCAGCACCGAGCCCCCTGCGCCGCCGCGGAGGGTGTTGTGGGAAAGTGCGAAGAGCTTGTAGTGGCCCTGAGCCTGGCGCACGCGGCCGACGGTGACCGACATGCCACGGGCACGTGACGGCTCGCCGGCGAAGGCGTCCAGGGCGGGCTGGGGGCGATTGTTCTCCGTACTGACTATGATGGGCCTCTTGGGGGCGCTGGGGAGGTCGAGCTCGGCCAGTCCGCCCCGGTAGTTCTCCAGGGTGGCGATGAGCTCATCGCGCTCAGGCTGCTCCCGCAGCCTCAGCACCAGAGACTCCAAGTGGCCGTCGATGACCGGCACCCTGGCGCAGTTGGCGAGCATGGTGAAGTCCGCGTACTGGAACGCGCCGTCACGGTAGTCGCCGAGGAGCTTCATGATCTCGGTCTCGATCTTCTCCTCCTCGCCGCCGATGTAGGGGACCACGTTGCCCACCGCGTCCAGGGAGGGGACTCCCGGATAGCCAGCGCCGGAGAGGGCCTGGTAGGTGGACACCGCCGCGAACTCCAGCCCGTAGGCCTGGTCGATGGCCTTGAGGGGGAGGGCGATGCCGGTGGTGGAGCAGTTGGCGTTGGTGACTATGAAGCCGCCCTGGGCGAAGCCCGGGTGGTCCCGGACCGCCTCGAGGTGCTCCGGGTTAACCTCTGGTATGAGCAGGGGGACGTCAGGGCGCATCCGGTGCGCACCGGCGTTGGAGAACACCGCCACGCCGAGCTCTGCCAGCTCCGCCTCGGTGCTCTCAGCCATGCTGGAGGGAATCCCACTGAAGGCCACGCGGCAGTTTTCCGCAACCGCCTTGTTCTCCAGCACGCTGATCCGCATGTCGAGAGTCTCGTCCTCGAAGCGATGGTCGCGTACCTTCAAGACCTCAGCGAGGCGCTTGCCTGCGGAACGCTCGGAAGCATAGAGGCCGCCCAGCTCGAAATAGGGATGGTCCTCCAACAGCTGAATAAAGCGCTGACCGATCATTCCGGTGGCGCCCAAAATGGCGACGCTAATTCTCTTCATCCTTTTTCCCCTCGACTATTATTCTTATACAAAGGATTCCGAAGACGGCTGATATTTAAAACAGCTTGTGACAAATTTATTCTTTAGTGAATAATTTGCCTCTTCTAGAAGGCAGCTAGAAGAGCGGAACCCTCGGTTCCTCCCACGAGGGGAGCTCCAATCCCAAGGCGCTCAATCCGCTGAGGAGGCCGGGATAGGACTCGTCTATGCGGAAGAGCCCATCCAGCTCCACCTTCGAGGAAAGCGTTGCCGCCAGCAGTATGGCCAGGTCGTCCTCGTCTCCTCGCAGCTTTGCACTGTATTCTCCGAGCTCGGCGCCAGGCACCAGAACCTCCTCCCCCTCCAGGCGGGCATCGCAGCCCATCGACTGGAGCATGCTCATGCAGCCCTGCAGGGACTCGCCCTCTCTGCCGGAGCTGCCGCGGGCCCCAATCTGCAGGCGGGCGCCCTCCGGCCAGGAGCTGGCGGTGACCATGGCCATCGGCACCGAGTAGAGGCAGCCGCGGAGATCCAGGGATATCTCCCCGGGCTCCGTCCTCATCGCCTCCATGACGCCGTCCTCATAGCAGATGTCCAGCCCGGCCTCGGCCATGCGGAGCTGCAGCGGCGGTGCCATGGAGACGTCCGAGATCCGCAGGCGGCCATGCGCGAGGCCGAGGCAGGCCAGGAAGTCGCTGACCCTCTCGTCGCTGGGCACGGCCACGTCCGCCGGGCGGCAGCTCTGGTTGCCGGGATTCTTGAGCACCCGGCTGGTGCTCTCCACCCGCACCCCGAATTGGGAAATGAGCTCCGCATCACAGGGATGCAGCAGCTGGTCCGGCTTCGGGCCCACCGCCTCGATGCGAGCGGGCAGGACGCCGTTCAGGGTGGAGAGCAGTATGGATAGGAATAGCAGGTTGGGCGAGTCGCCGGGGAGATAGGTCATGTGGTTGGTGGGCGGGCCGCGTATGGTCAGGGGAAGCTTCCAGTCATCGCGGGGGAACTCCAGCTTCGCCCCCAGGTTCAGCAGGGCGTTCACCCAGGAGCGCATCGGGAAGCGGGAGGGAATGGCGCCGTCGACGATGATGCGGCGGGGAAGGCTGGTGGACAGGGCGCTGAGCAGGCAGAAGGCGCTCTCCGAACCCTTCACGTCCACCCGGTCGGCGGTCACGCCCATCTCCGCCGCCTCGGTTATGAGGTCGCCGTCATGGAGCGTGGCCTCCAGCCCCATGGCGCGCAGGCCCTCTAGCAGGACGATCAGATCCTTGTCCAAGGAAGGGCGGCGAATTCGACAGGCGCCCCCGGTCATGCTGGCCAGCATCACTGCGCTGGCGCTGTGCTGCGGAGAGGGGAGGGCGCGCATGCTGCCGTCCACTCCCTCGCATATTATGCGGGACAAGTCACTCCTCCTCCCCGTAGTAGATGTCGGTGACCATGAGCCTCTTCCCCTCGTAGCGGAAGGTGGCCAGGAACTCGTCGATGCGATTCTCCTCCACCAGGATGATGGTGGTCGAGCCGGCCCCGGTGTGGGCTGCGGCCAGGGCGCCGCGGTTGAGGGCGTCCATGACCACGGTCTGATCCAGTCCCAGGGCAGTGGAGATGCAAAGGCCGTTCAACATCATGGCGCGGAGGTAATCCCGGCTGATGACCATGCCGAAGCAGAGCTCCATCATCTCGTTCCAGGCGTGGATGCGATGATAGGGGAGATTCTTCTTGCTCACCCGGTTCTCCGCAACATGGACGACCACGCGGTAGTTGCCGTTGAAGCGGGACCTCTTCAGCAAGGTCTCGCTGGCGTTGTCCGTGATGCAGATGCCGCCGAACCAGGAGGCGCAGGCGTCATCGAAGGCGCCGGTGAGCGAGAGCCCGGCGCTGCGGGCGGACTCGGTGCCGATGCGAATAGCGTCCAAGGGGTCAACCTCTGCGCCGAGGGCCTCGATGGTCGCGCGTATGACGGCGTTGGCCGCGGCCGAGGAGCTCTTCATTCCCCGCGAAATCGGGATCTCGGAGCGGGTGACGACCTTCGCGCCCAATCCCTCTCCCTCCGCCAAGCTGTCAAGGGTCCGGGAGACGCAGCGGTGGACGAGGTACTTGTCCTCGTAGGGGTTGCCCTCGAGTGTGATGTCGATGCGGCCGCTGTCGTTGAGCTCCACCTCCGCCCAAGTCTTGAGGTTGATTCCGAAGGAGGCCCCCTTGCCCGTGGCAATGGCGTTCACGATGCTGCCGGCAGCGTGCCCTATCCCCCTCCCAACTCGTCTCAGCTGAATCACCTCCCACAGAGTACCGGTCCGCGAGAAATCGTCTCTGTCGGTTATATCCTTTTCATGAACATCGCTACGGTGAGGGCGGGAGAAGGGTAATGATACGCTGTTCTGTTCAATGATGCTCGATTTTATTAAGAGGGGGAGCGATTCGAGGCCCATGAAGCCACTGTCGGAGCACTTCAAGGACTACCCTTCTCAGGAACGCGTGGCGCGCCTCATGCTGCGCCATGGCTTGAAGCTCAGGGACGGCCGTCCCTACTGCGCCGAGGTGGAGATCGCCCACATCGCCCTGGCGAGGGCGGCGGGAGTGGACCGCCGCATAGTCAAGGCCGCCCTGGAGCGCATCGAGTCCATCCCCGAGCTGCGGGAGCTCTTCACGCACCTGGAGCCGACCAGCATGCTGGCGGCGGTGGCCCCTCAGATGGGCTGGAGCGTACTGGAGATAATTCCCACCAATGCCGGTGCCCCCGGCATACTGGCAGAGGTGGCAACGGTCATCGCCGCCGCCGGCGTGAGCATAAGGCAGGCCATAGTCGATGACCCGGAGCTGAGCCACGAGCCCCGTCTCTTGGTGGTCACCGACAGTCCATTGCCGCCGGAGTACATACCCTCGCTGCGGCGCTGCGCCGGAGTGAAGAGCCTGATCCTTCACTGATTGTGGTAGGAGCCCATGTCCGCCACCTCGATGGGGCCGCCCCGCGCTCTCTTGATCGCCGCCACGGCGGCCATGGCGCCCTGAGCAGTGGTGAGGAAGGGAATCTCCAGCTCCACCGCCAGGCGGCGCATCATGTATCCGTCCCTCCGGGAGCCGGAGCTCTCGGTGGGGGTGTTGATTATGAGGTTGATGTCCCCCCTCCGCATCAGGCCGATGGCGTCGGGGCTGCGGCGGTCGCTGACCAGGAAGACGGTGTTGCTGGCGATGCCGTGCTTGCGCAGGAATGTCGATGTGCCCTTGGTGGCGTATAGGGTGAATCCCATCTCCACCAGGTCCTTGGCGGTTCCCAGCAGCTTCGCCTTGTCGTCGTCGTTGACGGTGATGTAGACCCCGCCGCCAGTGGGCAGCTTCAGGCCGGCGGCCTTAAGGGCCTTGTAGACCGCGGCATCGAACTCCCGGTCGATGCCCATGACCTCCCCGGTGCTCTTCATCTCGGGGGTGAGGATGGAGTCCACGCCCGGCAGCTTCAGGAAGGGGAAGACCGAGGCCTTGATGGCGTAGTGGTCGAAAGAGGAGCAGCCCACGTAGCCCTGCTCCTGGAGGCTCTTGCCGAGCATGATGCGGGTGGAGATCTTCGCCAGCGGCGCGCCCACCGCCTTGGATATGAACGGCACCGTCCGGGACGCCCGGGGGTTGGCCTCTATCATGTAGACCTCGCCGTCCTTGATGGCCAGCTGGAGGTTCATCAGGCCCTGGATGTTCAGGGCCATGGCGACCTTGGTGGCGACCTCCTTCACACGCTCCACCATGCTCTCGTCGAGAGTGAAGGGCGGAAGCACCATGGTGGCGTCTCCGGAGTGCACTCCGGCATGCTCCACGTGCTCCATGACGCCGCCGATGAAGACGTCCTTCCCGTCCGCGACCAGGTCCACGTCGATCTCCAGTGCCTGGGTGAGGTACTTGTCCACCAGGATCGGATGGTTGCGGGACACTCGCACAGCAGTGTCCACGTAGGTGCGCAGCTCCTCCTCGCAGTAGACGATCTCCATCGCCCTGCCGCCCAGCACGTAGGATGGCCGCACCAGGCAGGGGTAGCCGATGCGCTTGGCGATCTCCCTCACCTCCTCGAAGGAGTAGCCGGTGCCGGCGTCGGGCTGCCGCACGCCGATCTCATCCATGAGGCGGGAGAAGCGCTCCCGGTCCTCGGCCATGTCCATCATGTCCGGGGATGTCCCTAGGATGACGGTGCGGGTCCCCTCCAGCGCCTTCTCCAGGTCGACGGCGAGGTTGACGCTGGTCTGCCCACCGTACTGGACGATGACGCCGTCGGCATCCTCCTTCTCGATGACGTTGAGGACGTCCTCCAGAGTGAGGGGCTCGAAGTAGAGGCGGTCCGACACGTCGTAGTCGGTGGAGACCGTCTCCGGGTTGTTGTTGATGATGACCGCCTCCACGCCCTCCTCCCTCAGGGCGAAGACGCCGTGGACGCAGCAGTAGTCGAACTCTATCCCCTGGCCGATGCGTATCGGCCCGCCGCCGACGATGACCACCGTCTTGCGGTCGGAGGGCTTCAGCTCGCAGCGGTGCCCGTAGGTGGAGTAGAAGTAAGGCGTGACGGCCGGGAACTCCCCAGCGCAGGTGTCGACCATCTTGTAGGTCGGCAGGATGCCGTGCTCCTTGCGCAGGGCGCGGACCTCCATCTCCTCCAGGCCGCAGAGCTCGCCGATGCTGAGGTCGGCGAATCCCATGCGCTTGGCCTCCCGCAGTAGCGCGGGGCCCAAGGGACCCTCCTTGATGCGCTTCTCCATCTCCACCAGGTTGCTGACCTTCTGCACGAAGAAGGCGTCCCAGAAGGTGTGCCGGGAGACCTCCTCTACGCTCATCCCCCGGCGCAGGGCGTCGGCGATGGAGAAGAGGCGGGTGTCGGTGGGGTGGCAGAGGTCGTTGAGGATCTCCTCATCGCTGAGGCCGTCGCTCTCCAGGCCGGTGCGGCTCACCTCCAGGGAGCGCACCCCCTTCATGATGGCCTCCTCCAGGGTGCGGCCGATGGCCATGGTCTCCCCGGTGCTCTTCATCTGGGTGCCCAGGCGGCGGTCCACGGTGCGGAATTTGTCGAAGGGCCAGCGCGGCATTTTCACCACCACGTAGTCCAGGGTGGGCTCGAAGGCCGCCATGGTGCTGCCGGTGATGCTGTTCTCGATCTGGTCGAGGGTCAGGCCGACGGCGATCTTGGCGGAGACGCGGGCGATCGGGTAGCCGGTGGCCTTGGAGGCCAGGGCGGAGGAGCGGGAGACGCGGGGGTTGACCTCGATGAGGCGGTAGTCCCCGTTCTCGGGGTTGAATGCGAATTGAACATTGCAGCCTCCCTCGATGCCGAGGGAGCGGATGACCTTGATGGCGGAGTCCCGCAGGCGCTGGTGGTCCTCGTCGGAGAGGGTCTGGGCTGGGGCGCAGACGATGCTCTCGCCGGTGTGGACTCCCATGGCGTCGAAGTTCTCCATGGTGCAGATGATGATGCAGTTGTCAGCGCTGTCGCGCATGACCTCGTACTCGTACTCCTTCCAGCCCAGGACGCTCTCCTCGATGAGGACCTGGCCGATGCGGGAGTAGGCGAGTCCGCGGGCGGTGATGTCCATGAGCTCCCCCTCGTCGTGGGCGATCCCGCCGCCGGTGCCGCCGAGGGTGTAGGCCGGTCGCACCAGCACCGGGTAGCGGCCGATGTGATCCACGGCCTCGCGAGCCTCCTCCAGGGTCTCGACGGTGCGGCTGATGCAGATGGGCTCGCCGATGCTCTCCATGTTCTCCTTGAAGAGCTCCCGGTCCTCGGACATGGCGATGGCCTCCGGCTGGGTTCCCAGCAGGGCCACTCCCAGGCGGTCCAGCTCGCCGCTCTCGGCCAGCTCGGAGCAGATGTTCAGGGCGGTCTGCCCGCCCATGCCGGCCAGGATGGCGTCCACGCCCTCCTTCTCGAGGATCTGGGCGACCACCTCGGCCTCCAAGGGCTCAATGTAGACCTTGTCGGCCATGTCCAGGTCGGTCTGGATGGTGGCGGGGTTGGAGTTGACCAGCACCGTCTCGTAGCCTTCCTCGCGCAGGGACTGGCAGGCCTGGGAGCCAGAGAAGTCGAACTCCGCCGCCTGGCCGATGACGATGGGGCCGGAGCCGATGACCATCAGCTTCTTGAATTTCCGTTTCATGCGCGGCCCTCCAGCAGAGCGAGGAAGCGGTCGAAGAGATAGGAGCTGTCCCGGGGGCCTGGCGAGGCCTCCGGATGATATTGAACGCTGATTATGGGGAGCTTGGCGTGACTGGCGCCCTCCACGCTCCCGTCATGGATGTTGAACTGGTCGGGGATGAGCTCGCTGTCCTGCAGGCTCTCCTCCACAACCTCGAAGCCGTGGTGCTGGGAGGTCATGACTATGCGCCCCTCGTGCCGCACCGGCTGATTGGCGCCGCGGTGCCCGAAGTGCATGCGGCGGGTCTCGCCTCCGAAGGCCAGGGCGAGCATCTGGCTCCCCAGGCCGATGGCCATGGTGGGCAGCTCGTGAGCGAGCTCTCCCAGGGTCTTCACCGCTCCCTTCAGCGAGGAGTGGGCGGGGTCGCCGGGGCCGCTGGAGGCCACGATGCCGTCCAGGCCTAGGTCCATCGCCTCCCGCGCTTTGATATCGTGGGGAAGCCCCATCAGCTCGAAGCGGGAGCTGAGCTGCCTGACCAGCTCGCGGCGGCAGCCGTAGTCCAGGAGTCCCACGCGGGGGCCCTTGCCGCCCAGCTCGCGGATTCCCCGCGGCGAGCGGGAGCTCACCAGGTCGCCCTCATGAGGATAGGGACTGCGGCGCAGCTCTTCCAACACTGCATCGAGGTCATCGCGGCCGGTGATGGCGCCGCGCATGCTTCCTCCCTCCCTGATCTGGATGACCAGGTCGCGGGTGTCGATCTCCTCGATGCCCGGAACCCCCTCATCGCGGAGGAGGGCGTCGATGGTGCCGCCCCCGTACATCAGGGAGGGGTGCCGGCTCCACTCTCTGACTATCAGGCCAGCGGCATGAATGGCGTCAGACTGCATGAAGGCCGGTCCGGCGCCGGAATTGCCCACTAGGGGATGGGCGGCGACAACGATCTGACCAGCGGAGGCGGGGTCGCTGAGAAGCTCCTGATAGCCGGTCATCCCGGTGTAGAAGACGACCTCGCCAAAAACATCTTTGTCCTCTCCGAACGCGACTCCTTTCAAGATCGTGCCATCCTCGAGCACCAGGGAAGAGCGTACCATCGAGAATGCATCGAATTGATGGACCATACTTAATACTTATCATCCACCGCTACAGCCAATCGTTGCATCTGTCGGATGGTGGACAGGACTGGCCCCTCGAGCCGAAACATACATGAGAAGGGGGCTCCGATAAAGGCGCATGCGCCTCCTGAAGCAGGATCCCGCCAATGGGGTGATGAAGATGCAGATTGAGAGCGAGGACGACGTCTGGCATCTCTACAACGTCCTGGAGAGCGGAGACCTGGTCATCGCCTCCACCACCCGCCGGGAGGAGAAGAGCGCTGACAAGCTGCGTGCGGAGAGGGGCGAGAAGCGGCGGATGACCCTGGGCATCAGGGTGGAGAAGATCGAGTTCTCCGACTTCGACCTCCGCCTGCGGGTGCTGGGAGTCATCGAGGAGGGCCCTCAGGACGTCGGCCAGCACCACACTCTGATATTCGAGACCGGGGACATACTGACGCTGAGCAAGGAGCACTGGCGGGAGACGCAGGTGGATCGCCTCCGCAGGGCCATGGACGACTCCCGCAAGCCGCAGGTGGTCTTCGTGGCCATGGACCGGGACGAGGCCACCATCGCCGTGCTGCGGCAGTTCGGCATGAAGGAGCTGGCACTGGTCCGCTCCGGCCGCTCCGGCAAGCAGTACGAGGAGCGCGGCTCCGGCGACGACTACTTCGGGGAGATCGCCGCCAAGCTGGAGAGCGTCCTGGAGGACGGCACCCCCCTGGTGGTGCTGGGCCCCGGCTTCGCCAAGGAATCCCTCATCGAGGAGGGGAAGCAGAGGTTCCCGGAGATCTTCTCTCGGGCAAGCTCCTATCACACCGGCCAGACCGGGATGGCCGGCATACACGAGATGATGAAGCGCGGCATGGGTGCCGAGGTCCTGCGGGACTCCCGCGTGGCCATGGAGGTCAAGCTCATGGAGTCCCTGCTGGAAGGCATCGGCAAGGATGGCCTGGCCACCTACGGCCCCGGAGAGGTGGAGGTCGCCGCCCAGGCGGGCGCGGTGGAGACCCTGCTGATACTGGACTCGCTGCTGCGGGAGAGGGATCTCGATCGCCTCGTGGCCGCGGTGGAGGCCCAGCGCGGCGATGTGGTGGTGGTCTCAGAGCAGCATGATGCCGGCAAGAGCCTGGACTCCCTGGGCGGGGTGGCCGCCCTGCTCCGCTACCAGGTCTGAGCATGCTACCGCACTTTCGCTCCATACCGAAAATCTTTTTTATAGTAGCACTTATTCAGTCTGTTGCATAAGGGCCGGGCGATGGTTTTATCTCCACAATCGCCTGGCAGAAATAGAAAGGAGAAACTATAGGATATCCGAGGAGGCTTATCATGAGGGACAAAAACTACGTGCTCACCAAACTCTCAAACTCCGTTAACATCTGCGACACCACCCTGCGGGATGGCGAGCAGACCGCCGGCATAGTGTTCGCGAACCTGGAGAAGTTCAGGATCGCCAAGATGCTGGACGAGGTTGGAGTTCAGCAGATCGAGGCGGGCATACCGGCCATGGGCGGGGATGAGAAGAAAGCCATCCGGAGAATCGCCAACATGGGCCTGGACGCTTCCATCCTCGGCTGGAACCGAGCCAGCGTGGAAGACCTTCAGCACAGCCTCGACTGCGGGGTGGACTCCGTCGCCCTGTCGATGTCCTCTTCTGACATTCACATAGAGCACAAGCTGCACAAGTCCCGGCAGTGGGTTCTTGACGCTGTGGAGGAGGCAGTCAGCTACGCCGCCGACCACGGCCTCTACATCTCCTGCAACGCCGAGGACGCCTCACGCGCCGACCTGGACTTCCTGGTGGAGTTCTCCAAGGTGGCCAAGGATGCGGGTGCAGACCGCATCCGCTACTGCGACACCATCGGTCTGGACGACCCCTTCAGCGCTTATGAGAGGGTGAAGACCATCATCGACAAGGTGGACGTGGACGTGGAGATGCACACTCACAACGACTTCGGGATGGCCACTGCCAACTCCGTCGCGGGCATCAAGGCCGGGGCGCGCTTCGTCAGCACCACGGTCATGGGCATCGGCGAGAGGACCGGCAACACCCCGCTGGAGGAGATTGTCATGGCCAGCAAGCACATCCTTGACCTGGACACCGGCATCGACACCCGCAAGTTCCTGGAGCTGGTCCAGTTCGTGGCCCGCGCCTCCAACCGGGAGATCCCCGCCTGGAAGCCCATCGTCGGCACCAACTGCTTCGCCCACGAGGCCGGCATCCACGCTGACGGGGTCATCAAGATGATGAGCAACTACGAGCCCTTCTCTCCCGAGGAGGTGGGCCTCTGCCGTCGCATCGTCATCGGCAAGCACTCCGGTCGGAACACCCTGATCGCCGCTTTGGAGGATCGTGGCATCGAGCTCAAGGACGATGAGGCCATCAGCCTCCTGGAGAGGGTTCGCGCCGCCTCGGTCAGCCTGAAGCGCTGCCTCAGCGAGGATGAGCTCTACTACCTCTACCAGGACCTGGTGGACGACCAGCCGGGGCCGGCAGACCTCTGAGGGCTCATTCCTCGTTCTCGCCCTTCGGCATCGGGACCTTTTTCCGCTGACGGCCTCCGGTTCGCCGGAGCTTGCCGTTCTCCAGCGCCCACTCATAGCTCTTCAGCTCGGAGGGCGCTATCAGCACCCGGTCTCCGCGGGCGTACTTCCTCCCGCTGGCCCAGTTGGTGAAGGGAGCCAGGGCGCGGTACTCGTCCGCGTCCTCTACGATCTCCATGATGTTCTTCCTGCCCTTCATCTCGGAGTAGGTCCCCTTGAAGCAGCGGAGGCTGCCGTCGCGGAGCTCCGCCACCCGGTTGCAGACCGAATCCAAAAGATAGCGATCGTGGGTGACGACGATGATGCTGCCCTCGTAATCGTTCAGGGCGCCCTCCACCGCATGGCGGACGGGTATGTCCAGATAGTTGGTCGGCTCGTCAAGAACCAAAAGATTGGTGTCGTCCAGCAGCAGGAGTGCCAGGGCCACGCGGGCCCTCTCCCCTCCGGATAGGGTGGACATCGGCCTCTCCACCGCCTCGCCGAAGAGGTGGAGGCGAGCGAGGAGGTTACGAGCCTCAGTACGTCGATCTGGGCCGACAGCCTGCAAAAGCTGCTCCTCCGCAGAGAGATGGAGCTGCAGGCGCTCATGAGTCTGTGAATAGTATCCCACCTTGGCGCCGGGAGCCAGCCAGAGCTCCCCCTCGCTGGGGATGCGGCCGATGAGGGCGTTCACCAATGTGCTCTTGCCCTCTCCGTTCGGCCCGAATATGCCCAGCTTGTCGCCCTTGTGGACCTCCAGGTCCAGGTTGGAGAAGATGTTCTTGCCCCCCAGGTCCACGCTCAGGCCCTCCGCCAAGATGACCTCCTTGCCGGACTTGGAGGCCGCCTGGATGCGGACCTCGATGTTCATCTCCTCCTCGGGGGCCTCCTTCTCCTCCAGGCGGTCGATGCGCTTCTGGATGACCTTGTGAGTGGAGCTGAACCACTCCCGGCGATGCTGGTCGTCCACCAGGTTCTCCAGGCGACGCTTCTGGGAGCTGTAGCGTCGATGCTCCTTCTCCTGGCGGCTGAGGTCGTTCATCTTCTTCAGCACGAAGGAGCTGTAGTTTCCCTTGTAGATCCGCGTCTTGCCTAGCGATATCTCCGCCACGCGGGTGGAGACCTTGTCCAGGAAGTAGCGGTC
Organism: uncultured Methanomassiliicoccales archaeon; assembly: GCA_964464345.1. GTDB lineage: Archaea > Thermoplasmatota > Thermoplasmata > Methanomassiliicoccales > Methanomethylophilaceae > CAYXFQ01. The sequence continues at coordinate 14,469 of CAYXFQ010000018.1, forward strand.
GTGGCTGATCACCAGCAGGCTGCAGCGGCTGTCCAGGAGGTAGTCCTCCAGCCACTCCACGGTGTCAACGTCCAGATGGCTGGTTGGCTCGTCCAGGAAGAGGAGCTCGCAGCCGTCGGCCTGGATGAGCACGCGGGCGAGCATGACCTTGGTCCTCTCACCGCCGGAGAGGGTGTCCATCTCCCGGTCCAGGAGCTCAGGGCCGAGACCGACCTCCTCCAGCGCTGCCACAAGGCGCTTCTCGTCCTCCAGGCCCATGCGGCCCAGCTCGGTGTCCAGGTCGGCGTACTCGCTGGTGATGTCGTTCCAGTCCAGGTCGCCGCCGCTGGCCATGATCTCGTCCAGCTCCCGCATCCGGGTCAGGACCTTCTCCGCCCTCCCATAGGGGCGGCCCATGGCCTCCCGCACCTTCAGTCCCGGCGCGGAGTCCGGGAATTGAGAAAGATAGCCGATGCGCTCGCTGTGGCGTATCAGCTCCCCGGTGTCCGGCTCGAGGTCGCCCAGGAGTATGCGCATGAAGGTGCTCTTG
>CAYXFQ010000019.1:0-14897 GCA_964464345.1 uncultured Methanomassiliicoccales archaeon
CGTCGTTGGGGGGCTCCTGAGGGATGCGGGCGCCGTCGCCGTCCACCGGGGTGGGCGGCTCGGCGCTGGCGATGTCGGGGGCGGGCCCGCCGAAGCTGTTGGGCCAGTAGTTGGGCCCCGCCCCGCCGTTGTCGTCGTAGCGGGCGGCGCCGTCCCTCTGGTAGTTGAGCGCCGGCCGGCCGCGCGGCTGGTTCACCGGCAGCGACAGATAGTTGGGGCCCAGCCGGTGCCGGTGGGTGTCGGGGTAGGCGAAGAGCCTGCCCTGCAGCATCCGGTCCGGGGAGGGGGCCATGCCGGGCACCAGGCTCCCGGGGGCGAAGGCCGCCTGCTCCACGTCGGCGAAGTAGTTGGACGGGTTCCGGTCCAACACCATGCGGCCGAAGGGGATGGTCGGGTAGTCGGCATGGGGCCAGACCTTGGTGACGTCGAAGGGGTTGAAGCGGTACTTCCAGGCGTCCTCGTAGGGCATGACCTGCACCTCCACCCTCCAGGAGGGGAAGTCGCCGGCGGCGATGGCCTCGTAGAGGTCCCTGGTGGCGTGGTCGGGGTCCTTCCCCTTCATCTCCTCCGCCTCGGCGGCGCTGAGGTTCCTGATCCCCTGCTCGGTCTTGAAGTGCAGCTTGATCCAGAAGCGCTCGCCCTCGGCGTTGTACCACATGAAGGTGTTGCTGGCGTATCCGTTCATGTTCCGGAAGCCGTAGGGGGTGCCGCGGTCGGAGAAGAGGATGGTCACCTGATGCACCGACTCCGGAGTCAGGGAGAGGAAGTCCCAGAACATGTTGGGGTCCTTGAGGTTGCTGCTCGGGTGCCTCTTCTGGGTGTGGATGAAGTCGGGGAACTTTATCGGGTCCCGGATGAAGAACACGGGGGTGTTGTTGCCCACCATGTCGTAGTTGCCGTCCTCGGTGTAGAACTTGACCGCGAAGCCGCGGGGGTCCCTCTCGGTGTCGGCGGAGCCCTTCTCGCCGCCGACGGTGGAGAAGCGCGCGAAGACCTCGGTGCGCTTGCCCACCTCGGAGAGGAACTTGGCCTCGGTGTATTTCGTCACGTCGGCGGTGACCTCGAAGTACCCGAAGGCGCCGGCCCCCTTGGCGTGGACCACCCGCTCCGGTATCCTCTCGCGGTCGAAGTGCGCCAACTTCTCCACGAAGTGTATGTCCTGCAGCAGCATCGGGCCGCGCTCGCCCGCGGTGACGCTGTTCTGGTCGTCGTCCACCGCCCGCCCGGCATTGGTGGTCAAGACGTTGTCGTGCTTGCTCATGAGCATTCGCTTGGCGTTGCTGGGCTATAATGGCTTGCCATCACTGCCCTCAGCGCCGGCGGGAGATGAGGGCTTCTTGCAGACGGGGGTGGAGCTCCAGGGACGCCACCAGCGCGGAGCCGTCGTTGCGGCGCAGGTAGACGTAGGCCACTATGGCCACCAGAAGACCGCCGCCCGCATCGCAGGCGAGGTCGCGGGCGGTGTCGTGCAAGCTGTACTGCATGGCCGTTCCCATGACTATGTCCATGATCGTCTCGAAGACCTCCCAGTAGGCGCCCATGGTCATGACCACCATGAAGACCAGGCCCGCCGCCCAGGCGGGGGTGAGGTTCACGTTGACGTCGTAGTGGTTTATCGCCAGAATGACCAGGAGCACGCAGCAGGCCACGGTGACCGAGGAGACGCTGTGAGTGACAGTGTCCCATCTCAGGACCTGATCGTAGCGGAAGAAGAGCACCCCGTAAGCATGAAGGAAAAGGGCGAGAAGCACCGCCAGTATCATGGGCGCGGGCAGGGTGATGAGCCGCAGGCGGCGGAGCAACATGGGCAGGAAGCAGGCGACCGCGCATATCATCCCGGTGTAGATGCGATACATCGAGTTGGGGTCTATGCGCCAGACGTAGACGGTCTCGCCGACCAGGTATATGGCGACGAGTATCGTCACCCAGTCGATCCAGCTCAGGCGCCGCATGTCAGGCACCTCCCGTCAGCGGCGTCAGCTCGTCCTCCACGCTGCGCAGCCCCCTCCGCAGGAGGATGGCGACCAGTATGGAGACCGGGAACCAGACCAGCATGGGGGCCATGAGGGCATGGATCATCTCCAGCACCCGGATGCCCAGGACCACTCCGTCCAGGTACATCCCGTAGTAGATCCAGAAGGTGTAGAGGACCGACACCGTGCCGGAGAAGGCCGGTGCCAGCATGATCCTCCAGCGGCGGCTGATCCTCGTGGGGCCGCGGTGGTCGGTTATGAGCAGAAGCAGGTAGCCGCAGACGGTTGCCAGCGTAGTGTGGGCGGCGTAGAGGGCCACTCCCGACCAGGAGCTCTTCTGGGCGAGAGTGACGATCAGATAAGCCAGAGCAGGAACCGTGAGCGAGATCCAGAGGCGGGGATGCAGGCTGTGGGGATCGCCGGAGAGGCGGGGCTTCAGGGCCACGACCAGGGCGAAGACCGTGATGAGGAGCCACATCCAGTTCCCCTCGAAGATGCTGAGAAGCGAGGCGAGAAATAGCGTCAGCAGACCAAGTGCCTCAGCGAATTTTGACAAGTTTCCGCCTCCATCTGTCCCCAGGTCGCGCCGGCGGCGAAGAGCGTGCCCGGCGCCCGGAGACAATCGACGGAAGCACGGGGAAGCGGGCCTGAAGGGATTCGAACCCTTGGCCGATCGGTTAAGAGCCGATCGCTCTACCTAGCTGAGCTACAGGCCCGTGTGAAGCGTGAGATTACCTTTTTACTAATAAAGGTATCGGATTTCAATGGCCCTCCCGCGCCGTCGGAAAAAGCCCTTTCCAAAAGGCCTGGGTATGCCCTTTACAACGCTCTCGGAGCCCCTCCAAAATCAATATATCATGCCTAGTGTTTAGTCGAAGCCATGAGCAAGCTCAGGGTCAGGGATGTCATGACCACCCAAGTCATCACCCTCAACGGGAATGACAGCATCCGGGAGGCCACTGTCCGCTTCGCCATCGACGGCGTCTCCGGCGCCCCGGTGGTTAACGACGATGGCGAACTCATCGGCATACTCAGTGAGACCGACATCCTGAAGCTGATGACCCAGCACCAGGAGAAGTTGCACCTGGCCAACCCCTCCCTCTACCTCCTCGCCCTCCCCTTCGACGGGAAGATCGACGACCCGGAGCTGCGAGAAGCCTGCCAGGCCATATCCGCCACCAAGGTGAGGGACGTCATGACCACCCTGGTCCTGTCCACCACCCCGGACGACAAGATCGCCGACGTCATACAGAGGATGGTGGACCTGAAGATCAACCGCGTGCCCGTCCTGGAGAAGGGGAAGCTGGTGGGCATCGTCTCCCGGGGAGACATCATATTCTCCATCTACTCCAAGAAGATATGAGTCCCAGGGACGGCGGGCCGGGGAGGTCCGCATGCTGAGAGTTCACATTCTGGCCAGCGGGAGCGATGGCAACTGCATCGTCCTCGAGAGCGACGAGGGCTCCGTTATGATCGATGCCGGCCTGAGCGGGCGCGGCATCAGTGAGCTCATGTCCAAGTGCGAGCTCTGCCACCGGGACCTGAAAGGCATTCTCATCAGCCACGAGCACGGGGATCACATCCGCGGTGCCGGGGTCCTCTCCCGCCGCTTCAACGTCCCGGTCCTGGCCAACCACGCCACCCTGGAGGCCTCCCCCATCGGCGAGGTGAAATCTGAACTTTTCCGCAGCGGGGAGCAGTTCCAGTGCGGGCCGTTCTCCATCCTGCCCCTCCCCACCTTCCACGACGCCATCGACCCGGTCTGCTTCTCGGTGGAGCACGACGGGAGGAAGATATTGGTGGCCACCGACACCGGTCGGCTCAGCGATGAGATCGAGGCCGAGCTGGCGGTGGCGGACCTGGCGGTCATCGAGTCCAACTACGACCCGCAGATGCTGCGGGACGGCCCTTACCCCGCCCACCTGAAGAAACGCATCGACAGCGACTTCGGCCACCTGTCCAACGTCCGCTGCGGCCAGGCGCTGGAGCGCACCGACACCGGCAACGGGCGGCAGGTCTTCCTGGCTCACCTGAGCCGCAACAACAACAATCCCGACATCGCCCGGGAGACGGTGGCCAGCATAACCGGGATAAAGCGCCTCTTCATCGACTGCCTGGAGTTCCCCGGCGACTACCGCAGCATCACTGTCTGACTTCGAGGACCTTGGCCTTTCCCCTGTTCACCAGCGCCATCGCCAGAGAGCGGGGCATCCTCACCACTTCCTCCTTGCGGAGGTCGTAGTCGCGGTCGGCGCCGCTGAAGGGCGGGAGGTCCTCCAAGACCCTTATCAGCAGGAGGTCGCTGCGCTCCTCCTGCGCCATGTTCTCCTGCAGGATCTCCTCCAGGGGGCCTTCAGGCTCGACGGGGGGCTCCTCGTGCTCGACCTCTGGCTCCACCCTCCTCTCAGGGGTGGGCTCCTCGGGCGGCTTCGCCACCTCCAGTATGTCCGGGATGCGCACCTCCCGCCGGCGACGCTCGGTCTTGGCCAGGGAGCGGTGCTGGCGGCAGTCGGCGAGAACGGAGTCGTAGAGCTCCCTCTCCTCGGCGGTCAGCTTGTCCAGGCCGCCGTCCGAGCCCATGGCGCCACGCAGGGCCATGATGAGGATCTTGTTCATGCGCAGGTCGACGATGCGCTGGGAGTAGTCCATCAACCTCCGGCGCCTCTCGTTCAGGCCGTCGGTGATGATGCTGTCCGGGTCGCTGACCAGCTGCCTCTCGTAATCCCGTTGGGTCCCCTCCAAAAGTCTGGATATGGCGGCGTAGAGATCCTTCCTCGTCTCCGCTAGGGAGGTTGACTTCTTCTCCATCCTGTAGACGGTGGTGAGGTCGTCGAATGTCATCTCGTCGCCGGAGGGGGACATCACTCGCTCTAATCCTTTGTCCGTATTTTACCATTGTGCAGTGCGCCCTCCCAGTCGGCGAAGCCATTAATCCGCGGAGGGCGATGGGGGGACGTGGATTACGAGCGAGCCCTCCGGCCCAGCGGAGAGGGCTGTGAGATGGACATCATGGTGAGCACGCGCTCCAAGCGCACCGCTCTGGACGGGGTGGACCCCTGGCGGGAGAGGGCGCTGATACGGGTGCGCTCCCCGCCCCTGGACGGGAGGGCGAACAAGGAGATCGAGGGCTACCTGGAGGAGCTCTTCGGCGTCGCGGCGAGCATAGTGAGAGGCCATACCGCCCGCATGAAGACCGTCTTCATCGACCTCAGCGTGGAGGAGGCCCTGCAGGCCTTGGAGAAGCTATGACCAGCGTCGGCGAGCGTCTGGAGGAGCTGCACTCCATCCTGGAGGAGCTTGAGCAGCTGGAGGAGGGCTGGGTCATACTGGTGGAGGGCCGCCGGGACCGCATGGCCCTGGCCATCATGGGCGTGCACAAGGAGACCCGCGAGGTCCAGAGCGAGGGAGGCCTCTTCGGCCTGGCGGAGTCTCTGGCCCAAGAGGGCAAGAAGGCGCTCATACTCAGCGACTGGGACCGCACCGGCGGGAGGATCGCCCGCAACCTGCGCGAGGCCCTCGCCGCCAACGAGGTGCCCTATGACGACGATCTTCGCGCCAGGCTCTCCCGCATCACCCGCAAGGACATCAAGGACGTGGAGAGCCTGCCGTCCCTCTACTCCCGCCTGGTCACCGAGGCGGAGCGGCGGCGGGAGCTGCCCTGAGCAGCTTGGAGCAAAGGTAGATTAGTGCGGAGGTATCTTGTCACCACCCAGCATGGACCGCTCTGAGATGCTCGCCCTTCTGGGCATGAACGACGTATCTGAGCTCTTCTCCGACATACCCGCCGCCTTGCGGCGCGAGCCGGACCTTCCCCAGGGACGCGACGAGTTGGGAGTGATGCGGGAATTGGAGACTCTGCTCTCCCGCAACCTGCCCGCCTCCGCCGCGCCCTGCTTCCTGGGAGGGGGCGTCTATCATCACTTCATACCGGCGGCGGTTGAGCACATCGTCTCCCGCTCCGAGTTCTACACCTCGTACACCCCCTATCAGGCGGAGATCAGCCAGGGGATGCTGCAGGCCCTCTTCGAGTATCAGAGCCTGGTCTGCGAGATCAGCGGCATGGATGTCGCCAACTCCTCCCTCTACGACGGCGCCAGCGCCCTGGGGGAGGCGGCGAGGATGTGCCGCAGGCTGAGGCGCGGGACGCGCTTCCTGGTGCCGGCGGCCATGAGCGCCGAGCGAGCTGCCGTCCTAGAGAGCTACCTCCGCGGCAGCGGGGTGGAGTCGCGTCGCTACGGCTACGGGGACGAGGATGGCCAGATGGCCCTTGAGGACATACGCCGCCAGCTCGCCGAGGGCGACGTCTGCGGACTCTACGCCGAGATGCCCAACTTCCTGGGGATCATGGATCCGGGGCTGATGGAGCTGCGGGAGATCCTCGGCGACGTTCCGCTGGTGATCGGCGTGAACCCAATCTGCCTAGGCGTGGCCGCGCCCCCGGGAGAGATGGGCGCCGACATCGTGGTGGGGGAGGGGCAGCCGCTGGGCTCGCCCCTGAACTACGGGGGCCCGCTGCTGGGGCTCTTCGCCTGCCGGCAGGAGCACATGCGCAAGATGCCCGGCCGGGTCGTGGGGCTGACCGCCGACGCCCGCGGGGAGGATGCCTACTGCCTCACCCTGCAGACCCGGGAGCAGCACATACGCCGCAGCCGGGCCACCTCCAACATCTGCACCAACAGCGCCCTGGGGGCGTTGGCGGCCGCCGTTCACCTCAGCCTTCTGGGCGCGGAGGGCCTCAGGGATCTCGCGCAGAAGAACATGGAGAGGGCCTCCCGCCTCATGGGACTGCTCTCCGAGCTTCCCGGCGTCCGGAGCCCTCGCTTCAACGCCTTCCACTTCAACGAGTTCGCGATCGAGCTCCCGCTCTCCCCGGAGGAGGTCTCACGCCGCCTCCTGGACGAGGGCATCGTCGGCGGCCTGCCGCTGGGAAGGCATCTGGCCGAGAGGAAGGACTGCATGCTTCTGGCCAGCACCGAGATGCACAGCGACGAGGATCAGGACCGCCTGCTGCAGGCGCTGGAGGGGATTCTGTGAGCTTCCGCCAGGCCCGCTTCCCACGCGATAGGCCGTCCCTCCCTGAGAGCGACTTGAGCATTCCGGAGGGGCTTCTGCCCCCGGGGATGGAGAGACGCTCCCTGCGCCTGCCGAAGATGCGGGAGAGCGAGGTGGTCCGCCACTTCACCGCCCTCTCCTGCATGAACTTCGGCACCGACAGCGGGCCCTATCCCCTGGGTTCCTGCACCATGAAGCACAATCCCAAGTACGCCGATCGGCTGGCGCATCACCCCGGAGCCGCCAACCTTCACCCTCAGCTTCCGGAGGCCGCCTCCCAGGGCGCCTTGGAGGTCCTGTACCGCATGGAGCGGGCCCTCTGCGCCCTCGGCGGCATGGACGCGGTCACCCTGCACCCCTCCGCCGGCGCCCAGGGCGAGCACTGCGCCATGCTCATGGTGGACTCCTACCACCGCTGGAAGGGAGAGGAGAGGGATGAGGTCATCATCCCCGACAGCGCGCACGGCACCAACCCCGCGTCAGCCGCCATGGCCGGCTTCAAGGTGGTGGAGGTCCCTTCCGCCGAGGACGGCTGCGTCGACCTGGAGGCCCTGGAGGCCGCCCTGTCGGAGCGCACTGCGGCCCTGATGCTCACCAACCCCAACACCCTGGGGATATTCGAGCGGGACATCGCCCGCATGGCCGGGATGGTCCATGACGCCGGCGCCCTGCTCTACTACGACGGCGCGAACCTCAACGCCATCATGGGCTACAGCGACCCCGGCGCCATGGGCTTCGACATCGTCCACTTCAACGTTCACAAGACCTTCGCCACTCCCCATGGGGGAGGCGGCCCCGGAGCGGGCCCGGTGGGAGTCAAGTCCTTCCTGGAGCCCTTCCTGCCCTCTCCCCGCATAGTCCTCGAGGACGGGGCCTACCGCCTGGAGAGGAATCGCCCGCTGTCCATAGGCCGGATCAGCCCCTACCAGGGCAACTTCTCGGTGCTCCTCCGCGGCTACGCCTACATCATGAGGCTGGGAGGAGACGGCTTGAAGGATGCGAGCGAGAGGGCGGTCCTGAACGCCAACTACCTCAAGGAGCGGATCAAGGGGAGCTACGAGGTTCCCTATGAGGGCCTGAAGAAGCATGAGTTCGTCGCCAGCTGCGCCGTCCTGCGAGAGGAGAAGGGGCTGAGGGCCCTGGACGTGGCCAAGATGATGATGGACTATGGCCTGCACCCGCCGACCGTCTACTTCCCGGACCTGGTGGAGGAGGCCTTGATGATCGAGCCCACCGAGGACGAGAGCAGGGAGAGCATGGACCGCATGGCGGAAGCCCTCATCGCCATCGCAGGCGCCACGGTAGAGGATGCCGCAGAAGCTCCGCGCTTCACCGCGGTGGCCAGGGTTGACGAGGCCCGCGCGGCCAGAGACCCCATACTGAGCGAGCGCCAGCTGCGTCGGAGGGATCTGAAATGAGCAAATCCCTCTTCGTGGTCTTTGAGGGCATCGACGGCTCCGGCAAGAGCAGCGTCATGCGCGCCCTGACGGAGAGATTGCCGGCGGAGATGGATATCATACTCACTGCCGAGCCCAGCGACGGCCCCATCGGCCGCATGCTGCGGGAGGAGATGGAGGAGCTGCCCCCTCTGGCGGAGACCTTGCTCTTCGTGGCCGACAGGGCCCAGCACACCGCGCAGATCGAGGAATGGCTGGCAGAAGGCCACAGCGTGCTCTGCGACCGCTACTACAGCTCCACGCTCGCCTATCAGTCCAGCGCCCTGGAGGGACCCTCCGGCGACCTGAACTGGCTATGGGAGGTCAACCGCCCGGTGATACTGGAGCCGGACCTCACCATACTGCTGGACCTGGACCCCGCCACCAGCCTGGCCCGAACCAAGGGCCGGGACCATGTGAGCAAGTTCGAGGAGGAGGACTTCCTCGGCCGAGTGCGCCAGCGCTATCTGGATCTGGCGAAGGAGAGAGGATTCACAGTCATCGACGCCTCCGCGTCGCCAGCCGAGGTGCTGGCGGCGGCAGAGGCGGCAATCATAGAGAGAATGGAGGAATGAGATGCACCCATCAATGGAGATTCGCAATGAGATCAGCCGTCGGCTGGATGGAAGGGTGATCGTTCTAGGGGTCACCGGCAGCGTGGCGGCGGTGGAATGCTTCGCCCTCATACGGGACCTCATAAGGCATGGAGCAAAGGTCGTCCCGGTGATGTCGGCGGCCGCACAGGACATGGTGACCCCCTATGCGCTGGAGTTCGCCAGCGGAGTTCCGCCGATAACCGCCCTCACCGGACAGGCGGAGCACGTTTCCCTGCTGGGAGACTGCAAGGGCAGGGCCGACCTCTTCCTGGTCTACCCCTGCACCGGCAACACCATATCCGAGATGGCCTGCGGCATCGACAACAGCCCGGTGAGCACCATGGCCATGGTGGCCCTGGGCTCGCAGCTGCCGGTGCTCATTGCCCCGGCGATGCACGACTGCATGCTCCGGAACCCCGCGGTGGCGGCCAACCTGGAGAAGCTCCAGGAGATGGGCGTCAAGGTGCTCGGGCCCAAGAGGGTCGATCAGCGCGCCAAGGTGGCCTCCCGTCCGGAAGTGGTGGCGCAGGTTCTCCGCGCCCTCGGCAAGAGCGACCTGGAGGGCATGCGGGTCCTGGTCATCGGCGGCCGCAGCGAGGAGCCCATCGACGACATGAGAGTCATCACCAATCGCTCCTCCGGATCCATGACCGCCAACCTGCTGGAGGTCTGCTACGAGCGGGGCGCCGAGCTGGAGTGCTGGATCGGGAACACCGATGTCCCGATGCCCTCCTACGTGGATTGCCACCGCTTCCACCGCACCGAGGAGCTGAACGTGCTGGCCGAGGGGGAGGACTACGACATCGTCATCGTCCCCGCCGCCCTGGCAGACTTCGCTCCCGACCCCCGGAGCGGGAAGATCCCCAGCGACGCTGGCGACCTCACCCTGCACCTGAGCACCATCCCCAAGTTCCTGCCCCTGATGAGGGACCGCTGCCGCCTGCTGGTGGCATTCAAGGCGGAGTCCGGGGCCAGCGACGAGGAGCTGGTCGATCGCGCCCGGCAGCGCATGGACCAGCAGGGCTCCCAGCTCACGGTGGCCAACGACATCTCCAACGCCGGCAAGGAGGAGGGGAGGATACTCCTGGTCACCGCCGAGGACAGCCGCGAGGTCAGCGGCGACAAGAGGGATCTGGCCGAGGCCATCATCGACGCCTGCGTGGACATGCTGCGATGAGGGTGGAGGCCTTCTGCCCCGGGCACATCACCTGCTTCTTCCGACCCTGTCGGGACGAGTCGGAGCCACTGCGAAGCGGCTCTGTCGGGGCGGGGCTCTGCCTGGAGCTGGGGGCGATCGCCCGCGCTGAGGATGGAGATGGAGTGGAACTGCTCTTCTCCGGCTCCCCTGCGGAAGCCCGGGTGACGCGCCGCGCCTTGGAGATCTTGGGCGTGGACGGCGTCACTGTCGACATCGATCATCAGCTACCGCTGGGGCAGGGCATGGGCATGAGCGCCGCCGGTGCTCTCTCCGCCTGTCTAGCCGTGGCGGAGCTCAGAGGGATTCCTAGGGAGGACGCCTTCCGCACAGCCCATCTGGCTGAGCTGGAGATGGGCGGCGGGATGGGGGACGTATCCGGCCTTCTGGGGACGGGGCAGTCCACCCGTAGAAGAGCGGGGATTCCCCCTCACGGAGAGGTTTGCTCCCAGGCTTGGGAACTGGAGATCTCCCTGGCATTCCTGGGCCCCCCTCTCGCCACTGCGGAGATTCTCCGCGATGAAAGAAGAATGAGTCGCATAGACTCCCTCGGCGCAGAGGCCTTGCAGAACTTCCTGCAGAATCCAAGCATGGGCTCGCTCTTCAAGGAGGCCAATGAGTTCTCATCAGGATGCGGCCTGGAGAGCGATGCGCTGCAGAAGGCCATGGAGCTCGTGAGGCCGCACGCCTACTGCGGCATGGCCATGCTGGGCAATGCGCTCTACATGGCGGGAGACCTGGACCAGGCGGAGTCAGCGCTTGCGGTCCCCTGCCGCCGAGTGCGTCTGGACCTGTTGGGCCCGAGAATCATTCGTAAAGGGTGAAGAGCTGGTCGTCGCCGTCCACGTCGAAGAGTCCGATGCGGGCGCCGCAGTCCAGCCAGCCGTGGGCGTAATTGACCGAGGCGAAGGCGTTGACCAGATCCCCGACGGAACGGAAGTGCTGAGCATCCTCGTAGTAGGAGCGAGCCATCTGCAGGAAGTCCTCCGCCATCCCGCGGTGGAAGGAGCGCTCCGGGGCGGCGATGCGGAGAGATTCCAACGCCCTGCCGGTGGTCTCCAGATAATGCTCGATCTTCTCGTCGCTGATGCGGTCCTTGGCAGGGGCCTGGGTCATGCCTCGATAATCATATCTACCCTATAAGAATGATGAGAATCAGGCCGGTTATCGATTAACGGCGATTATAAAGGGTCATGTCAAGCCGTTCTATATTAGTATTAAATCAGACATGTCCCCGCCATGATTGTATCTATTCGCTTCGAGAACGAAGAGGATGGTGCAGGCAACATGATGGTCTACAAGAGGATCTCCATGACCTGCCGCGCCAAGATAGGCCAGGTCGACTACGCCAACCTGGAGGAGAAGGAGATGATCAAGCACATCTTCACCACCAACCACCCCGGCACCGAGGTCATTGGCCCAGGGATCCGCATCGGCAACTTCGTCGATGTCTACATGAAGAGGTGAAAAGCATGGAAATCAAATTGAAATATGAGCCGGCGGAGCAGGGAGAGGGCGGAGTCGTCCACCTCCACAAGGTAGTGGATGGCGAGCTGGTGGAGATCGGCTACCTGGTCTACGGCAACGCAAGAGAGAAGGCCTGGACCGAGGAGATTCTGCTGGAGAACCACCCCAACGTCGAAGTCGTCGAGTGATATTGCTCGAAAAACCTCTTATTATCCATCCTTTTCTGAGATTTTCAAGAGGCTGTGAATATAAATCTATTATTAATAAATTACATCCTGATGATATACTTAACCCCGATAAGAGTCCCTTGTAGGACAATTTAGGCCATCATCTGCCTAATTTTCCTAAAACAATCGTTAAGTATTTGTATCCATGAGGGCAGATTTTCCTGGGAATAACCCAAAAGGAGAATCAACATGAGTTGTGAAGAAAGTGTGGGCATCAGGGTAGCCATGCCGGCCGCCCTGGGGCTTTTCTTGGTGTCCTACATCGCCATGATGGTGGGACTGGTAATGTTTGGATTCGGGGCCGCGCCCGCCAACAAGGCGATGGTGTTTGAGTTCCTGCCCTGGGCTGCCGCCGCGTTCGGGCTGCTTGCCGCGGTCAGCTTCCTGGATGAGAACCTCTTCGATGCCGTTCTCTTCGGCATGCTGGCAGTGTTCTTCTGGAGCCTCCCCGGCGTGGTCGCCAACGGGCCCTCCTTCGCCGACATCGCGATGTTCATACTCTTCGCGGCAGCCTTCCTGCTGATCATGACCTTCCTGTCTCTGAACCTCCCCATAAGGATGGTCACCGGAGTCCTGCTTCTGGCGGGCATCACCTTCACCCTGCTCGGCGTCTGGGTCTACCAGGGCATGGTCGGCGGACTGGTGGAGACACTGACTGCCCTGTTCGCAGTGCTCCTCGGCCTGCTCTCCGCATACCTCCCGGCTGCGCTGATCTACAACAGCATGGCTGGTGAGGATGTGCTCCCAGTCCTCTGAACTGGGAGATAAACCGCTTCCCCTCTTTTTTTCCCAGGGAAGACTGGCACATCGCCAATTATTATTACTACAAGTCGATTGCTGGCGCATGATTATAGTCGGCGGTTCGTCATCCCGGGACCTCGCCAAGGAGCTGGCGCAGAGGCTGGGCTGCCAGTATGTTCAGGCGGCAACCACCCGCTTCCCGGATGGGGAGTGTTACACTCGCATCGAGGACGGGGAGCTGGATGACGACGTCATCATCGTGCAGAACACCTACCCGGACGAGAACATCGTGGAGATGTTCCTCCTCCAGGACGCCGTGGACCGGCTGGGTGCCAAGAGCATAACTCTGGTCATCCCTTACTACGGCTACTCTCGGCAGGACCGGATATTCAAACCGGGAGAGCCGGAGAGCGCCAAGGTCATGGCCAAGCACCTGGAGCTGCTCTGCGACCGGGTGCTCACGGTGGACATCCACAAGGAGGATGTCCTGCGCTGGTTCGCCTGCCCCGCCATAGACGTGAAGGCCGCCCGCGCCATCGCCGACTACTTCCGCGACCGGGAGATCGACCTGGTCCTGGCTCCCGACCTGGGCGCCGCCGCCCGCGCCGAGGAGGTCGCTGGCTATCTGGGAGTCCCGCACGACCACCTGGAGAAGACCCGCCTCTCCGGCACCGATGTGCGCATCGCCCCCTCCACCGTGGACTGCGAGGGGAAGAACGTCCTCATCGTGGACGACATCATCGCCACCGGCGGGACCATACTCGCGGCCACCGAGCAACTGAAGCTGATGGGGGCCAAGGGGGTGAACGTCGCCTGCACCCATGGAGTGTTCAGCAAGGGCGCCCTGGAGCGGCTGACCGGCAGCAACATCGACGCGATCCTCACCTGCAACACCCTGGAGAACGAAGTCTCCAACATCTCGGTGGCCAACGTGGTCGCCGACGCCCTGAAGAGCGGATGGTGATTCTTATTCAGAAATACGAGAATTTCAACGAGTGGTACAACGATGCCGTGGAGGCGGCCGAGCTCTCCGACAAGCGCTACCCCATCAAGGGCATGAACGTCTGGACCCCCTACGGCTGGAAGATCATGCGCCTGGTGGACACCTACATCCGCGAGGAGCTGGACCGGACCGACCATGACGAGGTCTGCTTCCCGCTTCTGATCCCGGAGACCGAGTTCCAGAAGGAGAAGGACCACATCAAGGGCTTTGACTCCGAGGTGTACTGGGTCACCCACGCCGGCCTCAACGAGCTGGATGTGCGCCTGATCCTCAGGCCCACCTCCGAGACGGCCATGTACCCCATGTTCTCGCTCTGGGTCCGCTCCCACGGAGACCTGCCGCTGAAGGTCTACCAGATCGTCAACACCTTCCGCTACGAGACCAAGCAGACCCGCTCCTTCATCCGGGTGCGGGAGATCCACTTCTTCGAGTCTCACACCTGCCACGTCACGGAAGAGGACGCCCAGGCGCAGGTGGAGGAGGACTTCGTCATCCTGGAGAGGATCATGCGCAAGCTCTGCCTCCCCTACAGCCTGCTCAAGAGGACCGACTGGGACAAGTTCCCCGGAGCGCACTACACCATTGGCATCGACACCACCATGCCCAACGGCCGCACCCTGCAGATCGGCTCCATCCATCACTACCGCACCAACTTCTCCGTTCCCTACGACATCTCCTACGAGGACGTGGACGGGGAGCGGCAGTTCGCCCACCAGACCACCTTCGGCATGAGCGAGCGCCTGATCGGGGCCATGATCGGCGTCCACGGGGACGACAAGGGACTGGTCCTGCCTCCTGAGGTCTCGCCGCTGCAGGTGGTCATCGTGCCCATCCTCGCCAAGGGGAAGGCGGAGATCGTCGCAGCGGCCGCCCAGAAGCTGGGAGAGCGCCTCAAGGACGCCGGCTTCCGCTGCCGCGTGGACCAGCGGGACGAGAGGCCGGGCAGCAAGTTCTACCACTGGGAGCAGCGGGGAGTGCCGCTGCGCCTGGAGCTGGGGATGCGCGACATCGAGGGAGGCGTGGTCAGCTACGCCCGCCGCAACGACGGGGAGAAGGGGAGCTTCCCCCTGGACGAGGTCGAGGCCCAGGTCGGAGCCATACTGGAGGACATCGCCGAATGCATGCGCAGCCGGGCCTGGGAGGTCCAGCGGGCGGCAGTGCAGGACGTGGAGAGCCTCGAGGATCCACCGGAGAAGGTGCTGCGATT
>CAYXFQ010000020.1:0-14892 GCA_964464345.1 uncultured Methanomassiliicoccales archaeon
GGACCCAGGGGGACTGGGAGAGCTGCGGGGAGCCGCCCTGCGACGAGTATTCCTTCATAGGCCACTCGCCCATGAAGGAGTCGCTGGACCTGCACGAGACGAGGGAGGCCTTCCTGGAGTTCTTCGCCGCGAACGATCACACCCGCATCGGCCGCTACCCGATAGTGGCCCGCTGGCGGGACGACGTCTTCTTCTCCCAGGCATCCATCTACGCCTTCCAGCCCCATGTGCTGAACGGCACCATAGAGCCGCCTGCCAACCCGCTCACCATGTCCCAGACCTGCGTTCGCTTCAACGACATCGAGAACGTGGGCAAGACCGGCCGTCACTTCACATTCTTCGAGATGATGGCCCATCACGCTTTCAACATCAAGGGCCGGGAGGAGATCTACTTCGCTTCCAAGACCACCGAGCTCTGCCACCGCTTCTTCGCGGAGCGCATGGGGACCGACCCCCACCGGATGCGCTACATAGAGGAGTGGTGGGAGGGCGGAGGCAACTCCGGGCCCTGCCTGGAGGTCATCCTGGACGGGGTGGAGGTCGCCACCCTGGTCTTCATGATGTACGAGGAGACTCCCAACGGACGGGAGCCCCTGGACATGACCGTGGTCGACACTGGCTACGGCCTAGAGAGGATCTGCTGGGTCTCCCCGGCCAGCCCGTCCGCCTACGAGGCGGTCTTCGGGCCGGTGGTGGAGGAGCTCAAGAAGCGCGCCGGGATCGAGGGCAACGACGACATCATGCGGGAGTACTCCAAGGTGGCCGGCATGACCAACGCCAGGACCTCCTCGGAGATCCTCGCCATCCGCGAGGAGACCGCCGCCCGCATGGGCATAGCCTTCGAGGAGCTGATGGAGGTCATCGGCCCCCTGGAGGACATCTACGTCATCTGCGACCACTCCCGCGCCCTGGCATTCATGATCAACGACGCCGTGGTGCCCTCCAATGTCCGCGAGGGTTACTTCGCACGCCTGCTCATCCGCCGCGCCCTGCGCTCCATGCGCCAGCTGGGCCTGAAGCTGGGCCTGGATGAGATCGTGGCCTGGCAGATCGACTTCTTCCAGGACAAGTTCCCGGAGATGGCCGAGAACCGCGAGGACATCCTCAACATCGTGCGCGTGGAGGAGGAGCGCTATCACGACACCCTGGAACGCGGCCGCCAGCTGGTGGCCAGGATGGTCAAGGACCTGCCCGAGGGAGAGAGCATCGGCAGGGACATGCTCATCGAGCTCTACGACTCCCACGGCCTCAACCCGGAGATCGTCGCCGAGTTCTCCCCCACGCCGGTGGAGATTCCCGACGACTTCTACCTGCAGGTCGCCCAGCGCCATGAGGCCACGGTGCAGGCCTGCGCCGACGGGGAGGAGTGCAGCCAGGGACTTCCCGAGACTCACCCCCTCTTCTACGATGACGTTCACCTGAGCGAGTTCGAGGCGGAGGTCACCGCCCTCCACGCCGACGGCGTGGTGCTGGACCAGTCCGCGTTCTATCCGGAGGGAGGCGGACAGGAGTTCGACCTCGGCACCATCGACGACCTGCCGGTGAAGCAGGTGCTCAAGCTCAGAAAGGCCATATGGCACCAGGTGCCGGGCCTCAAGGTCGCCGTGGGTGACAAGGTGCGCTGCAAGGTGGACATGGTCCGCCGCCGCCAGCTCATGAGCCACCACACCGCCGCCCACATCATCAACGGCGTCTGCCGCAAGATGTTCGGAAACCACATCTGGCAGGCCGGCGCCCACAAGTCCATACAGGATGCCCGCCTGGACATCAACCATTACGAGAACTTCAGCCCCGAGCAGATCGAGGAGATCGAGCGCGAGGCCAACCGCGTGGTCATGCAGGACATCCCCACCCAGGTCTCCCTCCTGGAAAGGGACGAGGCGGAGGCCTGCTTCGGCTTCCGGCTCTATCAGGGAGGAGTGGTGCCCGGCAAGATCATCCGCGTGGTGGACGTCCCCGGCGTCGACGCCGAGGCCTGCGGCGGGCTGCATGTCCGCAGCACCGGCGAGATCGGGCCCATCCGCATCAACCGCAGCCGCCGCATACAGGACGGGGTGGTGCGCATAGAGTACCAGTCCGGCATGGCCGCTGTGGAGTCCATGATCGCCGACCGGGTCGCCATCAGCCGCATGGCAGAGTCGCTGAACGTGCCTCGCAACGAGCTCCCCGCAGCTCTGGAGAGTCTGCAGGAGGAGCAGCGCGAGTCCCAGAAGGCCATGGAGGCCCTCTGCCGCGACATGGCCAAGAGCGCCGGCGCCAACCTGCTGGAGTGCGCTCAGGAGGTCGAGGGGGTCAAGATCATCCGCCACATGGCCGCCGAGGGCGAGGACGCCGCAGAGATGTCCAAGTCCTTCGCCGCCGAGGACGGCGTGGTGTCGGTCATCTCCGCCCACGGCCCCAAGCCCCGGATCCTCGTGGCCCGCAGCCCGGACGTAAACCTGGACAGCCGCGAGCTCCTGAGGGAGGTCATGTCCATCGTCGGCGGCGGGGGCGGCGGCAAGCCGGACTTCGCCCAGGGCGGTGGCGGTGACGCCGCCAAGATCAAGGAGGCCTTGGAGAAGGTCCCGGAGATGGTCCAGAAGCTTCTGGCCTGAATCTCATCGGAGAACGGAGAGCGAACGCTCTCGTCTCTTGAAGAAAAGGGAGATAAGCGATTGAGTATGATTTGTGTCAGAAAAACTGCTCAAAAATCAGAGAGGCTTTTCTGAACACTCGTTTTTAGCATGTTGTATTCTCTCTCACTAATCTGACTTATGGCCCCAGAATGGTTGCAAATCATGTATTTGTCGTCTTGATCATATTCGTTTGCGAAATGCTTACATGCTGAACAGTCGTCAGCGTAGTTGGCGTATGGTTTGCCCTTCCACGTTCTTGCTGGACGTGGACAGTTATCGATATGTACCGCACCATTACGTCTTATCAGTCTCATTTTAGCCATTTAGTACCTTCAACCACACACTGTCCGAAACGATCCGTTTTGGCACTGGAAATATAAGTTTAAAACGACTGCATCATCATGGTTGATCTCGAGGGCCTTTCCAGTTTGATGTCGTCGTACATGCCCTATACTCCCGTCCGCCCATCCTTGTTGTATATTATAGGCCCTTAGAGGAGAGGTCGGTGAAACTGTACGAATGGAGAGATTACATGGATTCTTTGTGGCCATTCTAAAAACATACTGAAACCATGTAAACGGCGTATTACGTCAGGCTTCACAATGGATTATGACAAACGGATCTGGCCTTTGATGTGACAATCGTTGGGACTTTCGGAAATTTCCGAAAAAACACCGAGTAAGAAAGGGATGGTGGACCAAGTGGGACTCGAACCCACGACCTCCTGCTTGCAAAGCAGGCGATCTTCCAGCTGATCTATTGGCCCTAGGATGCTGGAAAACCTCGGATACAATAAATAGCTTTCTGAATCCATCCCTAAACGCAGTGAAATCGCCACAGTTCAGAACATTTAAATACCGTGTCACATGTTAGCACGTATCACTGAGGGATGAAAATGTACGGGAAGAACGTACGCATGGAGCGCGTCGTGGACCGCTGGTCCGGGAACGCGGTCATAGTGCCGATGGACCACGGCATATCCATGGGCCCCCTGGAGGGCCTGGTGGACATGAAGAGCACCGTGGGCAGCGCCGCCACTGGCGGAGCCACCGCCGTCGTGATGCACAAGGGCATGGTGCCCCACGGGCACCGCACCAGCGGGCATGACATCGGTCTCATACTCCACCTCTCCGCGTCCACCAACGTGGGATATACTGCGGAGTCCAAGGTCCTGGTGGCCACGGTGGAGGAAGCCATCAAGCTGGGAGCGGACGCCGTGTCGGTGCATCTGAACATCGGCAGCCGCACCGAGCCGGAGATGCTGAGCGATATGGGGATGGTCTCCCGCAGCTGCATGGAGTGGGGCATCCCCCTGCTCGCGATGGTCTACCCTCGCGGGCCGGGAGTGAAGGACCCCTTCGACCCGCAGCTGGTCGCGCATTGCGCCCGAGCGGCGGCTGAGCTCGGGGCCGACCTGGTCAAGACCAACTACACCGGAGACATAGACTCCTTCCGGGACGTGGTCGATGGAGCCATGGTGCCGGTCGTCATCGCCGGCGGGCCCAAGGTGAACTCCGATCTGGACCTCCTCCACATGGTCAAGGACTCATTGGAGGCGGGCGGGAAGGGGGTGTCCATCGGAAGGAACGTCTTCCAGCACCACAATCCCTTGGGCATAACCCGGGCGATCTCCGCCATCGTCCTCAAGGGCGCCGAGGTGGAGGAAGCCATGGAGCTGATAGGGTGAGACGGTGAAAAGGGTGTGGCTCAGGGCCGACCGGCCCGCTGACGGCGAGCTTCGGAAGGAGCTGGTCACTGCCGCCCTCGAGGCGGGGATAGAGGACATCATCATCCGCAAGGAGGATGAGACCTTTCCCAGCCTGGGGCGCTTCCGCGCCTGGGTCCGGGACGGAGAGATGCTGCGAGGCCCGGAGGGCGAGGGCCTGATTCTAGAGATAAGCAATCCCCAGGAGCAGGAGAGGGCCATGGAACTGGCCTCCGAGACGGAGATCATGGTGGTCTCCACCCCCGACTGGCGAATCATCCCGCTGGAGAACCTGGTGGCCGCCTTCCAGGAGGGTGACGGCACCCTGCTGGCCTGCGCAGAGACGCCGGAGGACGCCCGCAGCGCCCTGGACGCCCTGGAGAAGGGAGTGGACGGCGTGGTCATCGATGTCGGGGACCCGTCCCTGGTGGTGGGGTTCGCCATCGAGGATGCATCGGTGAGCGAGGATCTGGTCACCGCGGAGGTCATCGAGATGAGGAGCCTCGGCATGGGCGATCGCGTCTGCGTGGACAGCTGCTCCATCATGGAGCCAGGAGAGGGCATGCTGATCGGGTCCCAGTCCGGATGCCTCTTCCTGGTGCAGTCCGAGAGCGAGAGCAGCGGCTACGTCGCCTCCCGCCCCTTCCGGGTGAACGCCGGGGCGGTGCATGCCTACATCCTCACCCCGGACGGCAAGACCCGCTACCTCTCAGAGCTCAGCAGCGGCGACCCTCTGCTCATAGTGGACAGCCAGGGCCGCAGCCGCGAGGCCATAGTGGGCCGCTGCAAGGTGGAGAAGAGGCCGCTGGTGCTCCTTCGCGCCAAGGCGGGCGAGCAGGAGTTCAGCACCATTCTCCAGAATGCGGAGACGGTGCGCCTCTGCGGCCCGGAGGGATCCATATCCGTCTCCGACCTGAAGCCGGGGGACAAGGTCCTGGTCAGGGCGGAGGAGGGCGGCAGGCACTTCGGCATGTCGGTGCAGGAGAGCATCCAGGAGAGATGATGAGAATCTGCGCCTGCATCTCCCGCGAGGAGGACCTCTCCTCAGCGGAGCTGGAGAAGGCAGACCTGCTGGAGCTGAGGCTGGACCTCATGGGCGCTCTGCCCCGAAGGAAGCCTCCTCTGCCCTTCATAGCCACCTTCCACCCCGACTCGGCAGCGGATGCCGACATCGAGGCGGTGGATGCCCAGAGATGGGCCAGCGAGATGGGGGCCTCCTGCCTGGACCTGGACGTCAACGAGGCCCTGCTGATCGACGACTCCCGCATCCGCATCATCCGCTCCTGGCACGACTGGGAGGGAACCCCTGACGAGCAGGAGATCCTCGAGATCCTGGAGACGGCGCGGGGGGATGTGGCCAAGGCGGCCTTCCAGGTTCATGGCGTCAGGGACCTGCTCTCCCTCCTCCGCGCCAGCCGGTCCTTCCAGAAGCCTCGCGTGCTTCTGGGCATGGGGATCATGGGCCAGGTCACTCGCCTGCGCCCTCAGGCCCTCGGCAGCGAGTTCAGCTACGCCTCCGTCGGCCTTGCCACGGCCCCCGGCCAGATAGCTCTAGGAGAATTGCGGGAGTTCGGCGCCGACGGCATCATAACCGGCCTCATCGGCCATCCCATCGCCCATTCACTGTCACCGGCCCTGCACCGGGAGGCCTTCCGCTCCACCGGCCTGCAGGGACGCTACCTCCTTCTCGACATCCCCGAGGGGGAAGACCTCCAGCTGCTCCCGGAGATCATGGAGGGATACTCCATCACCGGACTGAACGTCACCATGCCGCACAAGGTGGCCATCATGGACATCCTGGACTCCATCGACCCTCTGGCGGAGGAGGCGGGAGCGGTGAACAGCATCCACTGGGACGGCTCCGCCCTGCACGGCCACAACAGCGACCTGGCGGGACTGGAGGGCTCCCTCCTGGCCGCTGGAGTGGACTTGCAAGGAGTCTCGGCCCTGCTCATCGGCAATGGCGGGGCGGCACGGGCAGCGGCCACCCTGCTGCGAAGGAATGATTGCGAGCTGCACGTCAGCGCCAGGAGCCCCGACCGAGGAAGGGAGTTCGCCTCCGAGCAGGGAGCGGAGTTCATTCCCGTCCGCTCTCTCGCCGGTCGGCACTTCGACCTCATCATCAACGCCACCCCGGCGGGGATGAGGGGAGAGATGCCCATACCCAGGGAGGCGCTCTCTCCCGGCCAGGCGGTCATGGACATGATCTACCGCCCCCGCATCACGCCGCTCCTGCAGGCGGCCCGGGACATGGGCTCCACTGTCATAAGCGGCGAGGAGATGCTCCTGCGACAGGCCTGGGAGGCCTTCCGCATCTGGACAGGGCGAGAGCCGGACATGGCCGCCATGAGGGAGGCGATGAGATGAACGGCGCGGGCAGGGCGTTCTCCGCCGTCTCCGTCATCAACGCCATTCCCTGCGGCATCGGCGCGGTCATCGGCACCGAGCTGGAGATACGGGCGGAGATTGCGCTGGGCGGGGATGAGCTGAGAGTGGAGATGATGGGTCAGCAGGCCGACAGCGGCCTGGCGAGGATCTGCGTCTCCCGCAGCCTGGAGTCCCTGGGAGAGGAGCAGAGGGGCGGAACGCTGAGGATTCAGTCGGAGATACCGGTGTCGAGAGGGCTCAAGAGCTCCAGTGCCGCCGCCAACGCCATCGTGAGCGCGGTCTGCGACGCATTGGACGTCAATCCTGGAAGGGAATGGATCCTGAACATGGGCGTAGACTGCGCCCTGGAGGCGGGTGTCACTGTCACCGGGGCCTTCGACGACGCCTGCGGCTCCCTCTGCGGCGGCTTCGTGATGACCGACAACGCAGAGAGGAGCTTGCTCCTGGTAGAGGATCTGGAGCCCATGGACGTCATCCTGCACATTCCCCCCAGCCGCTCTGACAGGGCGGAGGAGAGCATGGGCAGGCTGCGGGCCAGGGGAGAGGATATGCTGGCGATTGTGAGGATGGCCCGGCAGGACCCGCTGCGCGCATTGAGCGAGAACGGACGACTGGTGGCCGAGTGCATGGGCCTGGACAACCGGGTTGCCGAGATGGCGCTCTCCGCAGGCGCACTCGCCGCCGGCATCAGCGGCACCGGGCCTGCCACTGCGATCCTGCTCCCGATGGGAGAGGGGGAGGAGTTCATGTCACGCTTGGAGGTGGATGATTTGCTGTTGACCAAAACCAGGAGGCTTGTGGATGGACATCTGCTTTGAAGGCGGGGAGATCGGAGGCACGGTCAGTGCCCCCCCGTCCAAGAGTCACACTCATAGGGCCTTCATACTGGCGGCCCTCGCCCCGGGGAGCTCCCTGATACGCCAGCCGCTGCTGTCCGCCGACACCGAGTCTACGCTGCAGGCGATGATCGCGATGGGCGCCAGCGCGGAGCGCCTGGACAATAACATCCTCATCCACGGAGGCTGGCTGCGAGCTCCTGACGAGGTCGTCGACGTGGGCAACTCCGGCAGCAGCCTGCGACTGCTCAGCGCTGTGGCCGCCACTCTGAGCGACGAGGTCAGCATCACCGGCGACCAGTCGCTGCAGACTCGCCCCATGGGGCCGCTTCTCAGCGCCCTCGAAGAGCTGGGGGCCTGCTGCGACTCGCGAGACGGCTTCGCCCCGGTGACGCTGCGAGGCCCTCTGCAGGGAGGCGTGGCGAGAGTGGACGGCTCCATCAGCTCCCAGTTCATCAGTGCCCTCCTGATGGCCGCACCGCTGGCGGAGGGAGACGTCACGCTGATTCCGACCGGAGAGCTGGTCTCCGAGCCCTACATCGACATCACTCTGCAGATCATGAGCCAGTTCGGAGCCAAGGTAGTCCCCAGTGACGATGGATTCCGAGTGGAGGGAGGGCAATCCTACCAAGTGTCCGACTACCGCATCCCCGGCGACTTCTCCTCGGCCGCATTCCTGCTGGCCGCAGGCGCCCTGGGAGGGGAGCTGACCGTCGAGAACCTTGACCCGGACGACCCACAGGGAGATCGAGCCATCTTGGAGATCCTGAAAAGGATGGGCGCTGAAATCCAATGGAACAGAAAGAGCGTGAAAGTGAGGAAATCCCCGCTGCGAGGGTTGAGGCTTGACATGGGAGACACTCCCGACCTCTTCCCCATGGTGGCCGTGCTGGCTGCCGTCGCGGATGGGGAGAGTGTTCTCTACGGCGCGCCGCATCTCCGCCACAAGGAGAGTGACCGCATCCAGTCCACAGTGGCCATGCTGCGCGCCCTGGGCGCCTCCGTCGAGGAGCACGACGACGGCTGCACCATCCAGGGCGGCACCCTGAAAGGAGGCGAGGTGGACTCGGAGGGAGACCACCGCCTTGCCATGGCGGCGGCGATAGCGTCCCTGGCCAGCGAGAGGCCGGTGCTGGTGCGCAACGCCGAGTGTCATGTGATATCATTCCCCTCCTTCCTGAGCGACATTCAATCTATCGGTATGTCATGGAGGGAGGCATGAACAGCATCGGCAGGAGCCTGCGACTCAGCCTCTTCGGGACCAGTCACGGCCCGGCGGTGGGATGTGTGCTGGAGGGGCTGCCCTCTGGACTCGCGATCGACGAGGCGAGGATCGCCCAGGAGATGGAGCTCAGGCGCCCCCATGTCGGCATCGGCACCGCACGGAGAGAGGCGGATGAGGTCAAGATACTCTCCGGTGTCATGGACTCCCGCTGCAGCGGTGCTCCCCTGACGCTGGTCATCGAGAACCGGGATGTGGACAGCAGCGCCTACGATCAATTCCGACGCCTGCCGCGACCAGGGCATGCTGACATGCCAGCTCTGGCCAAGTACTCCTGGCATGACATACGAGGTGGGGGACAGTTCTCCGGACGTCTCACCGCTCCCCTCGTGGCGGCGGGAGCCGTGGTCAAATCTCTACTGGAAATGAAGGGGGTTGAGATAGGCGCCTTCACCCGCGCCATCGGCGGAGTGGAAGACCCGGAAGAGAGGAACGTGGATGATGCCAAAAGGTCCCGCAGGCATCCCACGCGAGCCTGCAACGCCGCAATCAACTGGGAGATATCACGACTCATCGAGGCCGCCACCCATGCGGGGGACAGCGTGGGAGGAGTGGTCGAGTGTCTGGTGGAAGGACTGCCAGTGGGAGTGGGCGAGCCTTGGTTCGACGGCCTTGACGCCCGTTTGGCCCAGTGGATCTTCTCCATACCTGCCGTGAAGGGGCTGGAGTTCGGGGACGGCTTCGACAGCACCACGGCGCTCGGTTCGGAGAACAACGACCCCTACCACTGGGAAGGCGGGAAGGTGAGGACCAGTAGGAACGCCCATGGAGGAGTCCTGGGAGGCCTCAGCAGCGGCATGCCGCTGAAGATGAGGATAGCGTTCAAGCCCACTCCCTCCATCGGCCTTGCCCAGGAGACGGTCGACTTGGAGAGCGGCAAGGATTCCACATTGCAGATAACAGGGCGCCATGACCCCTGCATCGTGCCCCGCGCGGTGGCAGTGGTGGAAGCTGTCACCGCTCTCGCTCTCACAGACTTGATGATGGAAGGTGGATTCTTTGAATCTGGATGATCTCAGAAAGGAGATAGCCGCCCTTGACATCCAGCTCCTGGAGCTGGTGGCCAAGAGGATATCCTTGGCCCGCTCGATTGGGGAGCTGAAGCAGGAGAAGGGGCTCCCAGTGAGGAACCTGGGGGTGGAGGGGGAGGTGCGCAAGCGGCACCAGCGGGTAGCCAGCGAGCTGGGGCTGGATCCGCGGGCGGTTGACAGCATCTCCAGCATACTGATACAGGAGGCCATCGAGGAGCAGGCCTCCATACCCATGGAGGAGAGCTTCCGCCGCGAGGTGATGATAGTCGGCGGCGCCGGCAAGATGGGTCAGTGGATGGCCGATCTGCTGCGGTCCTGCGGGCATTCCGTCCACATCTCCGACCCCTCATGGAAAGATGGCGTCCCCCTCAGCAAAGCGGCCGAGATGGACGTCATCGTCATCGCCACTCCCATCTCCATAGTGGATGAGGTCCTGAGCGAGCTTGATGGTCTGATCAGTTCAGATTGTCTCCTCTTTGACATCGCATCGTTGAAAAGTCCCTTTCAGGACCGCTTGCTTAAAATGGCGACACGCGGGAAGGTCTGCTCGGTGCATCCGATGTTCGGGCCCGGCGTCCGCAGCATGTACGACCGCAACCTGATCTTCTGCGACTGCGGCAGCACTGAGGCGGTGGAGGAGGCCATGGCCCTGCTCGACCACCACGGGGCGAGAATGAGCACTATTCCGGTGACGGAGCACGACCGCTACATGTCCTACGTCCTGGGAATGAGCCATGCCGCCAGCATAGCGTTCCTGAGCGCATTGGAGATGAGTGGCATAAGCAGCGAGGAGTTCGGCCGCATGGCATCCACCACCTTCCGCAGGCAGATCGAGGGTGCCCGCTCCGTGGGAGAGGAGGATCCCTCCCTCTACCATGAGATACAGCGGCTCGGCGACCTGGAGGGTTGGGGCTCGCTCTCCGCAGCCGTGGAGCGACTGCGGGAGGCGGCTCTGAACGAGGACCCTGCCCCGTTCCGGGAGATCATGGAGAAAGGTCGCACCTATCTCCGGTGAGCGCTGCTCCCTCGCTGGCCGGGCCCACCAGGGCCCTGTACTTGGCCAGAGCGCCGCGGGCTTCCTTCTCCACGGGCCGGAAGGACTCCATCCTCGCCTTGATCTCCTCGTCGGAGAGCTCCAGCGTCAGGCTGCGAGCGGGGATGTCGATACTGATCATGTCCCCATCCCGCACTGCGGCGATGGGTCCGCCATCGTAGGCCTCAGGACTGATGTGCCCTATGGCCCCGCCTCGAGTGGCGCCGGAGAAGCGGCCGTCGGTGATGAGCGCGACTGAGTCTCCCAGCCCCATGCCGGCGATGAGGCTGGTGGGGGAGAGCATCTCCGGCATGCCGGGCGCTCCCTTCGGGCCCTCATATCGAATGACAACCACTTGACCGGGACCGATCTTGCCATCCATGATGGCCTCCTGGGCGTCGAACTCAGAGTCGAAGACCCTGGCCTCGCCGCGGAAGCGCATCATGGCCTCGCTGACGGCGGACTGCTTGATGACCGAGCCTCCGGGAGCGAGGTTGCCGCGAAGAACGGCGATGCCTCCCTCCTCGTGATAGGGGCGGTCCAGGGGGCGGAGCACCTCCTCGTCCAGCGACTTGGCGGCGGAGGCGATCTCCAGTATGCCGGGGCCGCTGACGGTGGGGGCGTCCTCCAGGAAGTCCTTGAGGCGGTTGAGAACCGCGGGTATGCCTCCCGCGCGGTCCAGGTCGGCCATGCAATAGGGGCCGCCGGGGCGGAGGCTGGTGATGTGCGGGACCTCGCGGGAGATCTCGTCGAAAAGCGCCAGGCCCAGGTCGACTCCGAAGTCGCGGGCGATGGCGGGGATGTGAAGGGCGGTGTTGGTGGAGCCGCCGATGGCCATGTCCACCCGTATGGCGTTGCGCAGGGCGGCGGGGCCCACGATGCTGCGGGGCCGCATCTTCTCCCTGGCCATGGCCACGGCGCGGCGCCCGCTCTCGCGAGCCAGCTCCAGCTTGCGGGGATCGGTGGCCAGCATGGTGGCGCATCCCTCCAGGCTGAGGCCCATGGCCTCCGTCAGGCAGGCCATGGTGTTGGCGGTGAAGAGGCCGGAGCAGCTTCCCTCCCCGGGGCAGGCGGAGCACTCCGCCCGAATGACCTGGGCCTCGTCGGCCTTGCCGGCCTTGTACTCCCCGATGGCCTCGAAGACGGTCTGCAGGTCGGCGTCGGAGCCGTCCAGGCTGCCGACCTCCATGGGACCGCCGGTGACCATGATGGCCGGGACGTCCATGCGCCCGGCGGCCATCAGCATGCCGGGGGTGATCTTGTCGCAGTTGGTGACGCCCACCCAGGCGTCGAAGGCGTGCGCCTCGACCATGAGCTCGCAGCAGTCGGCGATGACGTCACGGGAGACGAGAGAATAGCGCATCCCGCTGTGGCCCATGGCCACCCCATCGCAGACGCCGGGGACGCCGAAGGTGAAGGGCACTCCCCCTGCCTCGACGATTCCCTCCCGCACCGCGGCGGCGACCTTGTTCAGGTGGATGTGGCCGGGGACCACCTCGTTCCAGGAGTCGGCTATGCCTATGAAGGGCTTCTCGAAATCACTGTCCCGCAGGCCGCAGGCACGAAGCAGGCTGCGGGCGGGGGCCTTCTCCAGGCCCTTCTTGACTGTGTCGCTTCTCAAACACACACCTCGCTCGCTGTGCCAACAGCGAACTCGGATAAGTAGATGACTGAAAACTAAAAGGGGGGAAGGATTTTGGAAGACGACTCAGAGAGTCGTATTGTTCAGGAAGACCGCAGGACGATCTCGATGTTCACACCGTCGGGAACCTGGATCCTCATGAGCTGGCGCAGGGCGCGCTCATCAGCGTCCAGATCGATCAGGCGCTTGTGTATGCGCATCTCCCAGCGGTCCCAGGTCTCGCTTCCCTCTCCATCGGGGCTCTTCCTGCAGGGAACGCGCAGCTTCTTGGTGGGAAGCGGCACGGGCCCGCGAATGGCAACGCCAGTCCTCTGGGAGATACCCCGGATCTGAGTGCAGACGCTGTCGACCTTCTGTGGGTCGGTCCCGCTTAGAGATATTCTTGCGCGCTGTGACATTTTGTACCCCGTAAATTAAAGAAGGGAAAGGTGAGGTTTATTACCTCTTTTCGATCTCGGTGCACATTCCGGCCGCAACCGTCTGACCCATGTCGCGGATGGCGAAGCGTCCCAGCTGGGGGAACTCCTTCGCGACCTCGATGGCCATGGGCTTGGTGGGCTGGACGCGGACAACCGCGATGTCCCCAGTCTTCAGGAACTGGGGGTTCTCCTCCTTGACCTGACCGCTCTTGGGGTCGATGGTCCTGACCAGCTCGATGAAGCGGCAGGCGACCTGGGCGGTGTGGCAGTGGAACACCGGGGTGTAGCCGATGGTGATCACCGACGGGTGGTTCAGAACCACGATCTGGGCGGTGAAGGTCTTGGCCACGCTGGGCGGGTTGTCGACCGGACCGGCGACGTCACCCCTGCGGATGTCGTTCTTGGAGACTCCCCTAACGTTGAATCCAACGTTGTCGCCAGGCAGGGCCTGGGGCAGAATCTCGTGGTGCATCTCGATGGACTTGACCTCGCCGATGACGTTGGAGGGCTGGAAGGACACCTTGGTGTTGGGCTTCAGCACACCGGTCTCGATGCGACCGACGGGGACAGTTCCGATACCAGTGATGGTGTAGACGTCCTGCACGGGAATGCGCAGGGGAGCGTCAGTGGGCTTGTCGCCGACCTTGAAGTCGTCCATGGCAGCCATCAGGGGCTTACCCTTGTACCAGGGCATGTTGGCCGAGTTCGTCTTGAAGTTGTCTCCCTCGTAAGCGGAGATGGGGATGAAAGGCACGGAGTCGGCCTTGACACCCACCATGGCGAGGAGCTTGGACATCTCCTCCTTGACGGAGTTGTACTTGGCCTCGTCGTAGTCCACAGCATCCATCTTATTGACGGCGACGATGATCTGCTTCACGCCGAGGGTGGTGGCCAGGAAGACGTGCTCCTTGGTCTGGGCCTGCGGACCCTCAGTGGCGGAAACGGCGATGACGACCGCGTCAGCCTGGCTGGTGCCAGTGATCATGTTCTTGACGAAATCCCTGTGACCAGGGGCGTCGATGACGGTGTAGTAGTACTTGTCGGAGTAGAAGCGCTTGTGGGCGACGTCGATGGTCACTCCCCTCTCACGCTCCTCTTTCAGGCCATCCATGACCCAAGCGAAGGCGAAGGAGCCTTTGCCGGTCTCCTCGGCCTGCTTCTTGTATCTCTCGATGAGGTGGGGCTCAATGGCTCCGGCCTCGAGCAGGAGCCTGCCGACCGTCGTGGACTTGCCGTGGTCGACGTGACCGATCACTACCAGGTTAATGTGGGGCTTATCTGATGCCATTTTGGATACCTCCTATATCTGATGGATTAGGACTATTTTCTCTCATATTAGATGCTCTATTTAACTTTACCCTTATGCGGAGTAGTACGCCGCATCATAGGGCTCCGGGCTCAGTCCCTTGCGGGCTCTTATCTCCTTCACCACGCTGGGCTGCAGATCGGTGGGAACCGGGACGAATCCGTGGTTCTCGGTAGACCATAGCGCACGGCCCTGAGTGGCGCCGCGGATGGCGCTGGCGAAGCCGAACATGTCGGCGACCGGCACAGTGGCGGCGACGACGGCGTTGGGACCTTCCTGGCCCATGTCCTCGATCACACCGCGGCGAGACTGAATCTCGCGCACGGCGTCTCCCATGTAATCCTGGGGGACGTTGACGAAGACCTTCTGCACCGGCTCGCGGATGATCCTGCCGGCCTCGCACATGGCGCCGTAGATACCGGAGCGCATGGCGGGGATGACCTGAGCGGGTCCGCGGTGAATGGTGTCCTCGTGCAGCCGGGCGTCCATGAGTTTGACCATGACGGCGGCGGCCTTCTCGTTGGCCAGGGGCCCGCGAACCATGGCCTCGTCAAAGGCCTGCTTGCAGAGCTCCATGGTCTCGAAGAGGTTCTGGACACCTTTGGTGCAGTCCAGGCATATGTTGCTGTCCGTGA
>CAYXFQ010000021.1:0-14859 GCA_964464345.1 uncultured Methanomassiliicoccales archaeon
CGTGGTGTCGAATATCCTCACTTCGGACACCTTCGCGTCACGGAGGGCGAGCTCGTTGAACTGGCTGACATAGATCATGTCTCTCTTGCCGCCCGGGGCGTTTACACTACTGGCTTGTGTCGTTTTCAAAAAACCACCTCAAACCAATCGGGGCGCTTTGCTACGCTATCATAGAACTAGAATGGACAGAGTTCTGATGACGTCGCGTACCATATTCGCAACCTCGATGGTTATGGTGGAATCTGTGATGGCGTATTTAAGGATTAGGAGCCTGCTCAAAATTCTCTAATTCAAGACACTGGGCCATGCCGGATAGCGCCGCTGAGATGCTTTCAGGAGCCTCGATGGAGGCTTGCACTAAGCGCTTCGATAAAAGTAGGGATCGGTGCTCCGTGGCTGACGGCCTGGAGATCCAGCCGGGGCTCAGACCCCGCTCTTCTCGCCCCATATGATCTTGTGCAGCTGCGGCAGCACCCGGACCTCCAGGCCGCTGGCGAGAACTTCCTCCGCCAGGGGCTCCAGGTCCATGCCGTCCACCGGAGAGAAGATGACGTTGCATCGCACCGGGTTGCTGCGCAGGACCTCGATGGCGTAGTGCAGGTCTATCCCGTCGGCAATGATGAACTTCAGCTGGTCCCCCTCGCGCAGATGGGGGATGTTCTCCATGCGGGTGGAGCCCTCCATGCCGGACTTGGGGCACTTGACGTCCATGCTCACCAGCAGGCGAGGGTGGTCGGGGAGCACGCTGATGTCTAGGGAGCCGTTGGTCTCCAGGGTGACGTGCTTGCCGTTCTCCAGCAGCAGCTCGATGAGCTCGACGGCGTCCTCCTGCATCAGGGGCTCACCGCCGGTTAGGCAGATGTTGCGCTCCTCACCCACCTGGGCGAGGATCTCCTCCAGGCTCATCTCCTCCCCGCCCTCGCGGCTGTGCAGCGTGTCGCACCAGTGGCAGGAGAGGTTGCAGCCCACGGTTCGCACGAAGACGGTGGGCAGGCCCATCATCAGGCCCTCTCCCTGCAGGGAGCGGTAGATCTCGCAGATTATCATTTTCTCCTCCTGTATGGGAGCGGGTCCTCCGCCCCGGCCTCCTGGAAGCCGCGCAGGCGCAGGAGGCAGGAGTCGCAGACTCCGCAGGCCTCCTCCCCGCCCTCGTAGCAGGACCAGGTGAGCTCAAGGGGGACCTGCAGGCGCAGGGCCTCCTTCACTATCTCCCCCTTGCTGAGACTCATTATCGGCGTCTCAACCTTGATGGGGCTTCCCTCCACCCCGGCCTGGGTGCCCTGCCGCAGCATCTCCTGGAAGGCGGCGATGAAGGCCGGCCGGCAATCGGGGTATCCGGAGTAATCGACGATGTTGGCGCCGAGATATATGCGCTCGCCGCCCAGGGACTCGCAGAGTCCGGCGGCGATGCTGAGCATGATGATGTTGCGGGCCGGGACGTAGGTGGACGGAATCTCCTCCGCCATGCCCTCCGGATCCCGTTCCTGGGGAAGATTCTCCCCCTCTCCCACCAGCGAGGAGCGGAAGATCTCCGGGTTGAGGGAGCTCACCACCTGCCTCACGCCGTAATGCTCCGCCAAAGCCTGGGCGGAGCGCAGCTCGCGGCTGTGCCTCTGACCGTAGTCGAAGCTCAGCGCGGTGACCTCATCCCCCGCCTCCAGGGCGAGAGCGAGCACCGTGCTGGAGTCCAAGCCTCCGGAGAGAAGGACAACCGCCTTGGCCATCAGCGCAGCCTCCGCGTGGCCCAAGCCGTCTGACCCCTCTCCTCATCCAGGCCCACCGCGACCGTCCTGACCCCGGGAGGAATCTCCACGGATTCCAGGAGCCGGGAGAGCATGAGCATCGACATCTCCTCGGCAGTGCTGTTCTCCAGGTCCATCATGCAGACGTCCTCCATCGGGAAGACGTACCTCTTCCCGCGGGTGAGGACCTCCATCGAGTCCCCGTCCTGATTCAGCTCAAGCTCGCGGGAGCGGGAGGGGAGCAGGATGCGGTGATCGAACTCCTCGGCCATCTTGCGCAGGACCCGCTTGAGGGCCATGAAGTCCATGACCATCCCGCCGGGGCCCAGGTCCCCCTCCAGAGCCACCCTCACGAAGTAGGAGTGGCCGTGCAGCCGGCCGCACTTGTCGTGCCCCGGTATGAAGTGGCACGACGAGAAGCGTATCCCGGAGTGCGCACCGTCAATCTCAATCCTCATCTCTAAACCTCCTCCACCAGGCGCAGGGCCAGGGAAATCGAGTCCCGGAAGTCGGACTTGACCCGGGAGGTGTCCACAAAGACCTTTCCCAGGTTCAGCACCGGCGCCCCCAGGGCCCGGCATCCGCCCAGGAAGTGCAGAGCGCGGAAGATGATGTTCCCGCTCATGCCGTCCGGGGCGATTACCATGTTCGCGTCGGCGACCGCCGACTCCAGCAGTATCTCCGCGTGATAGGCGTCGTAGCCCTCTCCGCGCAGCAGGCTGACCAGCTCCAGGGCGTCGTCGATGCTGCGATCGACGGCCGGGTTGCGTCCCCGGTCCCCCTCGCGGCCGCCGGACATCACCGCCACGCGGGGCTCCAGCCCCAGGCGGCGCATCAGGACAGAACCAGCGCGGACCAGCTCCGCCTTCTCCTCCACCGTCCATCCCTCATCGATGCCGACCGAGGCCAGGAAGAAGACCTTCCCCTCCCGGGACTCCATGATCACCATGCGCTGCAGGGTGCTGAGCCCGAAGCGGGCCTTGAGGGCGGAGAGGGTCTCGGAAGCGGGCAGGTTGCCGCGCACCGCGCCTTGGATGCGGCCCTCCCAGAGGGCGTCGGCCATCTCCTCCGGATCGCGGAAGACGATGGCGGAGTCCCCGAAGTCGGCGACGCTGGCAGTGACGCTTGTATCGTCGGCGCCGGCGCCTATGCCCACTTTCAGCCCGACCGGGGTCGGACCCCCCAGAATGTCCTCCGCGCGAAGCATGTATGATTCAGTCAGATGAAGAGGATGTTATTTCTATCTTTGCTGAGAGGGCAGAATGGCGTCAAAGCAGTAGTCCTCCCAGGAGCGCTCCCCCAGCACTATCTCCGCTTCGGTCACGGTGAGCATGGGCATGCCGTAGGCGGCCTGGTCGTCCAGGGCGATGCGGGGGCAGGCGCTGTTCACGCAGGCGTCCGCCCCATAGGGCAGCAGACGCTCGGGGGATATCTCGTCCATGACGAGAAGGGTCGCCTCCCGGCCGTCGGCGCGCAGGCGCTCCAGCAGGCTGAGGGCAACTGGCATGCGGTCCTGCCCCGGCTTGCTGGAAACCAGCACCAGGAAGCGGCGGGCATCGCGAGCGGACTCGATGGCGGCGAAGCGGCGGCGAAGCATCCTCTCCCCCTTCTCCTCCAGGTTGCGCAGGCTGCCGTCCAGGGGGTTGAGGATAAGCACGGGAAGCTTGGAGCCCAGCGACACCGCCAGAGGATGGAAGTCCCCCTCACCGATGAAGAGGTAGGAATCCACCTTGCCCTCCACGCTCTCTGCGGCGGAGCGGTTGCATCCCAGCACCTGGCCGGGATGGGCGATGCGGGAGTCCCCCTCGCCGATGTGGACCTCCCTGCCGCGGGAGCGGAGGAATTCCTCAGCCTCGGGCAGAAGCGATAGGTACTGGACAGTGGCCAGCAGCCCCACGCTGGAGCCAAGTCGGTCCAGGGCGGGCTCGAGTATGTCGCCGAGGCTGCCGTGATAGCGGGCCTCGATGAAAAGAATGTCCGGGTCCTCCCCCAGCGATGGCATGGGGGAGTGCCCGAAGTGTATCAGCGCCTCCGCATGGTCGCGGAAGCGGGGAGGCAGGTCGCAGGCGCCATAGCAGGGATCGCCCAGGATCACGACCTCGGCCCCGGTCTCGCGGGCGAGCCGGGGGGCGGCGGTGGAGGCGGAGGGCTTCAGGCCCTCCGGCAGCTGAAGCGCCACGGTGCGGTACCCTCTGGAGAGTATCCAGTCCCGGGCCTCTTCCAGCCGCAGGTCGAACATCTTCAGGCTACGAGCTCTTTGCCCTTCTCGATGTCGATGTAGCAGGGAGAGCCTATCTTCATGGAGGCCTTCCAGAGAGCCTTCTTGGCAAGGTTGAAGCCCGAGGGGTTGCAGCGTATGGAAATGACTGCCTGGTCCCTCTCCACCCTAGCGGCGGTGCCGATGTTCTTGCCGAAGGAGTTCCTCATCCCGCTGGACACACGGTCAGCACCGGCGCCGGTAGCGAGCTTGTTCTCCCTCAGAACGTTGTGCGGGTATGTCCTCACCTTGAGGTGGTAGTTGGCCACTCCCACGCGGCGGTTCATGATTCTGTTGGCGGCGATACGGGAGGCCTCCAAGGAGGTGTGCCTGATCTGCAGGCGCTCTTTGACCTTCAGGGACAGCATGATGGGGAACTCGCCCTTGGTGTTGCCCATGTCAAACTGAGTTATCCTGGGGTGGGGCACTCCACCCATGTACTCCCTGCGGGTAAAGGCCTGCCCCGTGATTCGCCTGTACATAACTGCGGGCTTTCTTGCCATGATTTCTCACCTTATGATTTGGATGTCAGTCGCATTTTGACACTCAGTACTTAAACAGCACATCAATTCGCGCGACTGATACGTTTCCTGTGATTTGAAAGAAACATATAAACATTTGCACAAGCGGGAGCCAGACCTGCACATCGCCGCAGGAAAGCGTAGACAGCATCGACAGTCCCGCCAGATTGACATCGGAGCGCATGTAGTAGGAAAGATATATATCAGATTCCCATCTGAGGGCCAAGAGGCGAGCAAATGGCCAGAAAGAGGATCTCCAAGCACCGGGTCAGGGAGATCGCTGACACCCGCATGCGCAGGCTTGCGGAGCTCTCCATCCAGCAAGTGCGGGAGGGGAGGCTGGATCGGGCCAGCCGCTACGTCGAGATCGCTCGGCGCATAGGGATGAAGACCCGCACCCCGATGCCCGAGGGCTTCCAGTACTGCAAGGGCTGCATGCAGCCCATGCTGCCAGGGCTCAACAGCCATGTGAGGCTGAGGAAGGATTACGTACTCACTCATTGCATGGTCTGCGGACGCTGCATACGGACGCGTTACAGGAGAGAGGTGCGGACATGACAGAGAAACAGGCCGTGAAGGAGATCATGCGGAGGGCGTCGACCATCCGCCCCACAGTGCATGTGGGCAAGGAGGGGCTCTCGGAGGGAGTGGCCCTGGAGCTCAAGGAGCAGATCAAGAGGGCGAAGATCGTCAAGGTTAAGGTGCTGGGCAACTCCCCCGCGGAGGTCTCGGAAGTGGCCGAGAGCCTGGCGGAGGCCACTGGGGCGGTCCTGGTGGACGTCCGGGGCTCCATCGCCCTGTTCTGCGACAAGCGGGAGCATCACAACCTCTCCATGAAAAAGAAGAGCCAGGTGATCAACTGATAGATGCCGCCCTCATTCGCGAAGAGCCCGAGCGCGTGAGGAAGGCCCTCGTCGACCGCAACTACGGCGTCTCCATCCTCAGCGACTTCCTGGAGGCGGACGCCGCCTGGAAGAAGCTGGTGGACGAGGGGAACCGCCTGCGCCAGGTTCGCAACCAGGTCTCCACCGAGATAACCAAGCTCAAGGGAGATGAGAAGCAGGCCCGCATCGAGGAGATGCGCGAGGTCGCCCTCCAGATCAAGGACATCGAGGAGCGGGCCTCCGCCCTGGCCATGCGCCGGGACGAGTGCCTGCTGAACTTCCCCAACATACCGCACTCCAGCGTCCCGATCGGCAAGGACGAGAGCGACAACGTCGAGGTGCGCAGCTGGGGGGAGAAGCCCTGCTTCGACTTCGAGCCCAAGCAGCACTTCGAGATCGGGGAGGATCTGGACATCATCGACTTCGTCCGCGGCGCCAAGGTCGCCGGGGGCGGGTTTTACACTCTGAAGGGGGACGGCGCCCGCCTGGAGCGGGCCCTGGTCTCCTACATGCTGGACCTGCACATGGACCAGGGATACCGAGAGGTGTTCACCCCGGTGGTCGTCAACCAGGACTCGGTCATCGGCACCGGCCAGTACCCCAAGCTCCAGGAGGACATGTACCGCCTGGAGAGGGATGGCCTCTGGCTCAACCCCACCGCCGAGGTTCCGGTCACCAATCTGCACAGGGACGAGATCTTCGACCGCGGGGACCTTCCCCTGCTCTACACCGCCTATCTGCCATCGTTCCGCCGCGAGGCGGGCAGGCACTCTGACACCAGGGGAATCGTGAGGGTGCACCAGTTCAACAAGGTGGAGATGGTGCAGTTCGTGCACCCGGAAGGCTCCTTCGACGTGCTGGAGACGCTCACCAACCACGCCGAGGAGGTCATCAAGGGCCTCGGTCTCCCCTACCGCGTCCTGCTGCTCTGCAGCGGCGACATGGGCTTCGCCGCCTCCAAGTGCTACGACATCGAGCTCTGGGGCGCGGGTAGGAAGGGCTGGATGGAGGCTTCCTCCTGCTCCAACTTCACTGACTTCCAAGCAAGGAGGGCGAGAATCAAGTTCCGCCCCGAGCCACACCTGCGGAGCGAGTTCGTGCACACCCTCAACGGCTCCGGCGTGGCTCTGCCGCGCACCATGGTGGCCATACTGGAGAACTACCAGAACGAGGATGGCTCGGTCACTGTCCCGGAGGCTCTGCGCCCCTATATGCGGGGCCAGGAGCGGATCGGCTAGATGGATTCAAATGTCCATGTTATCTATGTCCTTCATTAGTCCTGAAAAATGAGGAAATCGTTCAGAGATGACTTTATAAAGATCTTCTTTCCCATCCGATAGGGCACGTGAGCTGATGCCATACTTGATGGAGATTGTCGCCTCCATAAAGGCCGCTAGGAGGTCGCAAGCTTTGACTATGGTGCCATTTACGGCGTCTATCTCATCATCATCGTCAGCAGGCAAGCCGCCTTCATCCAGCGGGACTCTTTTCAACTCATCTCCATTCTGCACCCTCTTCCTATCGTCGAAGGGATTCATGAGGAGATAGCGGAAGTCCGCGTGCCACTGGGAGGGAAGGAGCGGCAGGAGCTTTTCCTCCACCAGTTCCTTCTCCATCTCATCCAGAACCTCTTCCAGGCCTTCCACGCTGCGCTTGACCGGCGAGATGATGTCCTTGGTCAGGACCTCAGGTAGATCGTGGAAGAGGGCGCAGAAGTAGTTGTTACAGGCCCGCTTCTTCCCCAAGCCCAGGTCTAGAGAGTGCAGGTAGGCCATGTTGGCCACCAGGAGCATGTGCCCCAGAACGGTGGTACGAGGGATGCGCGGAGAGCGGGACCAGCGCTGCTGGAAGCGCAGCTGCCCGCAGAATTCCACGAAACCGTGGGAGCGCTTCTGCAGCTGGATCCTCTGCACGCCGATGAGGTCATAGTGGTCCTCGATCTGCATCTCGATGTTGCGACGAGTATCCTCCACACCCATCATACTCGGATTGGCGGCGTAGACTAGGTCAAACTCGTACTTGGTGGCCAGGTAATGAGCTGCCTTTAGAATACGGTGTTCAATTCCGTCCCTATCTTCCGTAGCCAGATAATCCTTGAAGCGTTCTTTCAGGGCGGGTTCCATGTTTGGGACTGCCGCGTTAATTTCCCTAAGAACGTATTCGTTAAGCTCCTTTCCCTTCTCCCTCTTGATGCGATGGAATATGGGAGGCTTGAGGTCGGTGATGACTATGCGCTGCAGGAAGGAGAACATGGCCGACTCGATGAGGACGCTCCAGTCCACGTCATCCCCCTTCTCCCGCACCTGGAAGCTGGCCAGCGCCCAGGCGATGGTCATCTTGTGGGCCTGCTTGTCCAGCTCGGTGAACTCCACCGGCCGGAGATGGTCGTTCCAGCGCTGCATGTGGGCGGCCTCGAAGAACTTGTAGGCCAGGTTCATGGTCAGGGCGTTTGCGACCTTGGAACTAGAAATCGTCATCCTCTTCCTCTAAGGAATCAGGAGGGTGGGGAATACTTAATCATTCGCCGGCGTGAAGAGCCACCTGGCTCTCCATGTACTCCTCGAGGCAGTAGTCATGGAAGGGGTAGTGGCGGCCGCGGTTGACGCTGATGATGTAGCGTGGCTCCCCGGCCTCCACGAACTCCAGGCACATGGGGCAGCGAGGATCCAGCGAAGGGCCGTCCTCCGGGCCGCGGAAGGCCACCGGGGAGGCGCTGGAGTCTATGGACTCCACCACCACAGCGAGGGCGAGACGGGCCAGAAGCGCCCTCTCGAGAGCCTTGGCGCGACTCTGCCAGGCCTCCGCGTCTGAAACTGGGACCATGCGGCGGAGATGGTCGCGCCGGACTATAAATCATCGCTGACGTAGAGGTCTATGGAGCCACGAACCAGCCAGAGGTCGGCGTCCTTGTTGTTCTCCACCTGCAGGAGGCTGGGGAGGCTGGCCGCAGGAAGCCCTCGCAGCACCACCCCGAAGCCTATCGCCGGGCGGGACGCTCCCATGCCCAGCGAGATTCCCAGCGCGTCCATGTTCATCTGGATCATAGCCTGGATCTCCACCGTCATCCCCAGCTCCACCGGCTTCAGGAAGCGGGGCGGGCCGATGGAGCTGTAGGCGCTGAGGCGGAGGTGCACGTGCTCGGTGAGGAAGGTGGGGGTGGCCAGCTCCGCCGGGTTCCCCACGCTGGAGATGATGCGCATGATCGAGTCCATTATCCAGCGTAGCCCCTCGCGGACGAAGTCCGACTCCACTAGGACCGCCAGCTCCAGCCCGCCCTCGGCGGCGGAGCTGATGTCGCTGACGCCCAGGCGCACGAAGAAGCGGGCCTCCACCAGCGACTCGGCGATGATGCCTATGGCCTGATCGGCCACCAGCTCCACTGTCCGCTTCATGACCGTGGCCACGCCGTCCATGTCATGGATGCTGTCGCCATACTCAGCGAAGGACTGCAGGAAGGCGTCGGTGACCCTGCTCTGCAGCCATCCCTTCGAGGATATCTTGCTGGCGGCCTTGCCGTTGCTGCCGCCCATGGTGTTGCTCTGGAAGACCCAGCGCGTGGCCCCGTCGTACTCCCGCTGCCAGGTCCGGCCGTCGTTGTAATGGTCGGAGCGCCAGGGGGTGCTGTCCACCAGGCGGTCGCTGGCGTCCCAGAGCTTGGCGCACTCCCCCTTGGGCAGGTTGGCCCCGCCGCCGTTGTTGAGGAACTGGCCGGGGAAGCGCACGATCATGTGGCCGCCGGCCGGCAGGTAGGCCTGGCCGATGCGGTAGACATTGCCCGCCTGCCCGCTGGTGATGTACCAGCCGCTGAGGTCCACGCCCCGGTCCAGGGGGTTGTAGAGCTCCACCCACTCGTTGCCGGCATCCGGCCCCGGAGGGTTCAGCTCCATCTCGTTGATGACCACGTTGCCGGAGAAGGGGAGGTTGTAGTGGATCTCGAAGCCGGCGTCGAGGCTGCCCTTGAGCCCCGCCACCGGCAGGGGGATGTTGGAGAGCATGGCGCCCACTCCCGGGATGTCCGAGAGGGCGACCCGGAAGCTCTCGTAGTAAGTGAGCTGGGGCAGGAATATCTCGAACTCCCTGCCGCGCACGTTCCCGGTGACCTCCATGATGTGGGGGTTGACCCGCATCAGAGGGTCTATCGTGGCGTGAGCCTGCCAGTTGTCGGTGGCGATGCCGCCGCCCAGAAGAGCGTAGATCTCATTGTTGACGGCCTTCATGACCTGCAGTGAGACCGTGAATATGCTGTCTCCCACGCTGGCGGAGACAGTGATCTTGACCAGGTTCCTGCCCAGCCCGAGGGCGAGGTCGAAGACGTTGGTCTCGAAGGTCAGGTCCAATCCATGCAGGTCGAGGCGGAACGTGACCACGCCCATGTTCTCGAAGACCTTGGAAACCGCCGTCAGGGCTTCGCCCACATGTCCGGACATGCTCTCCTGCAGGCGCAGCAGCGGCGCCATCGCCGCCTCGCTGAGAGCCATCATGGCATCGGTGGCGAAGCTGCTGACGTCGTGCATGATGCCATTCAGGGAGTTGAAGACGCCGTCCATGGCCTGGTAGGCCTCTCCCAGCGGCACGATGAGGTCCCCCAGGGCCTCCAAGCAAAACATCAGGGCGTCGCCTCCGATGGTGTTGCTCGGCCGGTACTCCACGCCGACGAGGGGCCAGGAGCTCAGCACCGGTATGCGGAGTATGGTCTCGAAGTCGCTCACGTGCTCGTGCTCGGCCTCCAGCGACCAGGGGCTGAGGGGGTCGTTGACCGACGCCACGCTGTGGGCGACGCTGACGTTGACCAGAATCTCGATGACGCAGGAATAGGGGGAGAAAGCGGGGGAGTCGAAGCCCACGTGGTGGATGTTGCGGTCCGAGTTTGCGAAGCCCAGGAACTCCGTGCGCAGCCGGAGGTCCCGGTCCAGGGACAGAGACTGCAGGAAGAGCCTCCCGTCGGGATCGAGAAGATGGAAGGTCGAGCCGCCGGGGAGCTCCGTCATCCCCTCTCCCTGGAAGGCCCCCAGATCGCCCAGAGAGCGGGTCACGCGCTCCATCTGGCTTATGACGGCGTCGGCGACGCCGGGGATGTGGTCGATGGCGCCCACCGCCAGGGCCGCGATGACTCTCGAGACGGTGCTGCCGGGACTCTCGACGACGCTCAGGACGTCGGCTATCGTGTCGAGCCTCCTGTTCGCCAAGTCCCTCACTCCCCGCTCGATCTCCTCATGGGCATCATCCAGATAGGGGACGTGCATGGTCCAGTAGAGGGAGTCCTCCCAGGACAGGGCGTCGCCGTAATGATCCCGCAGGGCCTCGGCGTAGTGCTGCCAGATGCCGTTGAAGGCCGTATCGATGGTTCTGTTGCACTGGCTGATCTCCTCCCAGCTGGTCTCTACGAGACTCGCAAGGGCCAGGCCCAGGTCAGCGAGGGAGTCGGAGCCCTTCAGGGCTTCATCGACTGTGCTCTGCAACCAGTGGCGGTTCTCTATGAGCGCATAGTTGACCGCATCGCATATCCTCTCCTGCATCGAGCTGCGGGAGTGGGGATCGGTGTCTATCAGTATGGAGCCCAGTTCATAGCTCTGCGCCACATCCTTGATGACGTCCCGGATGGCCTTCCTGAAGATCCTCTCTATGTGGCCGACATTCTCGCGGTACTGGGCGATGAAATGCTGCCAGCCCTCCCAGTGGAAGATGTCCACAGTGGGGAAGTCTATGCCGACGGTCCGCTCCGGGATGGATAGAGGCCCCATGGCCTCCAGCCCTGGAACCTGGAACTCGACGGCGGGGATCGCCACCACCATGTCGACAGGGGATCTGTAGAGATAGCGATAGCTCCCCTCGCTGTAGCCGGCGGCCTCCATATGATCCCGGATGTAGCTGGCGGCCTTCATGTGCTCTGGGCCGAAGAGCCCTCCCATGAAGTCCTCGCAGAAGTTTAGTCCAATGTTGATGAGGCCATCAGCGATGCGGATCAGGTCGATGAGGTAGAAGTAGTCCATGTACTGGAGGGTCAGGGTATCGGCGATGGATTCCAGGGTGCGTGCCAAGACCTCCGAGAGGTCCAGCTCCCCATCCCAGCTGCCGTGGAGCATCAGCGCCGCCGGGTCCACCCGGCTCTGCTGCAGGAGGGCGAGATGGGCGGGATCCTCGCTGGCCACCGTCCGGAAGCTGCGCGCCTCGAGGACGGCCAGGGCATCCTCCACGGCCTTGCTGACGTCCTCATCGCTGAGGATGACGGAGCTGCCTCTAGGGCCGTAGTAGGAGTCGACGCCCCATCCCTGCATGGCCCGCAGCTGAGCCAGGGAGCTGAGCTCCCGGGTGAGCATCTGGGCGAAGGTGGAGTGGGATCCCTCCAGCTCGTTGCTCAGCCGTCCCATGCGGTCGCGCAGGAAGGGAAGGGGCGATATGCCGACCCTCTCGATCTCGGTGTAGCGGTCCAGGCTCCCCCGCTCGGAGGACACGATCAGGCGGTAGCCGCCCACGATCATCGGGTGCAGCGGCAGCGAGCCGTTCCTCTCCGCCTCGTCCATCAGGCTCAAGTAGCGAAGGATGACCCCCAGGTCGGCCTCCTCGATGCTCACACGATGCCCACCGACATGCATGGGGAAGTGGTGGGACATCCATCGCTCCATCCCCTTCTGGAAGCCCTCTTGGATGGCCTCCTGGCCCTCGTCGCCGTGTCGGGTCATCACATCGGTCAAGACGCTCAGGGCCCCCTCCTCCACCGCCATCTGAGCGGTGACGAGGGATTGCTGCATCCCCTCCAAGGCCCCCTCCGCCGCTTCGGCGGCGTCCCCGCTGCCCTCAACCAGGGCGAGCAGGCTGACGGAGCTGCCCGCAAGGACCACCAGGAGAACTGCCACCAGGGCGAAGGGCATCTGCGCCCTTCGGTCCGGGGAGGGAGACTTGAGAGACATCAAGCAACAATCCCCGCTTGAGGGGTATAAGGGGTTCAGCTAACTGTAGGCTACATCCGTATCGAGCTGCGGAGAATGTGCTCCAAGTGCTGAGAGATGAAGGGGTCCTCGATGAAGCCGCAGATGTCGAAGCCCGGCGTGGCCAGAAGGGAGTACTCGTTGTCCACCACCAGGTCGGTTATCATCAGCCCCTCCCGGCGGTGCACCTCGCTGCAGTCAGGGGATTTCACGAAGGGTTCCATGACCAGTGCCACGTTCACCCCCCTCTTCAGGGCCTGACTGAGCCTCTCGCCGTGCTCAGCCCTGAGAACCCTCATGTCCGGCGAGGAGAGGTAGATGCTGCTGACCGACTCGTCGATGAGCTCCCCGATCTTGGCCAGTACCCTATCCTGGCCGAAGATGGTGTAGACCAGCTGGGGGGAGCCGATGTCACTGAGGGAGCCCCGCAGGGAGCGCAGCTCCTCGAAGCCTTCCTTGATGTCGAAGATGACCTGTCGCTCCACGGCGTCCAAATCCACCGGGCGGTAGCGGCGGGGCTTCCCAGGGTGGCTGACCACGAGGTCCTTGTCCTCCAGCGAGGCCATGGCCTTGTATATCGAGGTTCGGGGGACGGTGGAGGCCTTGGAGATGCTGTCGGCGGTGCCGTCCTCGAGGGAGATTAGGGCGATGTAGGCCTTGGACTCGTAGTCAGTGAGTCCCAAGTTTCCTAACAAGCTCAGCAGCCGCTCCTTAGGCTCATCTGGGGGGCCTACCTGCCTCCTCCTAAAATCGAACTTCGACATGATTCTGTAGCGATGATAACTACACAAGTATTAAATCGTGACCGTGTCTAAGGGAACGAAGGGATGGATATAGCATGACCGCTAGGGAATACGCGATAAGAAGGGGCCTCCCCAAGCAGACCAAGACCATCTGCCCGGAATGCAAGAGGCTCATCGTCGGAGACATTTTTGAGAAGGACGGCGCCGTTCTCATGGAGAAGACCTGTCCGGACCACGGCACGTTCACCGACATCTACTGGTCTGACGCCGAGCTCTACTTGAGAGCTGAGGATTCCGCTTATGACGGGGTCGGGCTCATAAACCCCTGCGACGAGACTTGCGAGGACTGCAACGTCAGCGTTGAGATTGGGGGAGAGGAGTTCGACCTCATGACCAACACCGCCCTGGCCAACGTCGACCTCACCAACCGCTGCAACATGCGCTGCCCGATCTGCTTCGCCAACGCCAACGC
Source organism: uncultured Methanomassiliicoccales archaeon (assembly GCA_964464345.1). Taxonomy (GTDB): domain Archaea; phylum Thermoplasmatota; class Thermoplasmata; order Methanomassiliicoccales; family Methanomethylophilaceae; genus CAYXFQ01. The sequence continues at coordinate 13,546 of CAYXFQ010000021.1, forward strand.
CGCAGGCTACGTCTACGAGCCGGACTTCGACACCGTGGTCTCCATGCTCGAGATGCTGCGCCGGGAGAGGCCGGTGAAATGCACCGCGGTCCAGTTCTCCGGTGGGGAGCCGACCATCTACCCGCGCTTCGTGGACGTGCTGCGCACCGCCACCGAGATGGGATTCGCCCAGGTCCAGGTGGCCACCAACGGCCTCGCCTTCGCCAACGACTTCCAGTTGCTGAAGGATGCGACCGATGCGGGACTCAACACCATCTACCTTTCATTCGACGGCATGACCGACGACATCTACCTGCAGGCCAGGAACCGCAAGATGTTCGACGTCAAGATCCGCCTCCTGGAGAACCTCCGCAAGCTGGAGAAGGCCCCGTCCGTGGTTCTGGTGCCCACTCTGCTGAGGGGCGTCAACGACCACCAGGTCGGCGACATCATCCGCTTCGCCTTCGACAACGCCGACGTTGTCAGGGGAGTCAACTTCCAGCCGGTGGCGTTCACCGGCCGCATTGACCACGACGAGCGGATCAGGAGCCGTTACACACTCACTGACATGATCAAGGACGTGGAGGAGCAGACCGACTTCGCCACCCGCGACGACTGGTACCCCGTGCCGGTGGTGTCGCCGATATCGAAGTTCGTCTCCGCCATAACCGGCGACGACAAGGTCACCTTCACGACCCATCCCCACTGTGGCATGGCCACATACCTGTTCCAGGACGAGAACGGAAAGGTCACTCCCATCCCCCGCTTCATCGACGTGACCCGCTTCGTCCACGGACTCTACGAGCTGTCGATGAAAGCCCGCAAGTCTCGCTTCAAGGGCTGGTACAAGTTCAAGGCGGTCAACCTGATGCGTCGCTGCATCATCAAGGACCAGGTCCCGGAGTCCATTGACGTCAAGGCGTTCGTCAACATCCTGGAGGGTGTGATGAGCGACAAGAGCAAGGCATCCCTGGCGAACTTCTCGTGGAAGATGATGTTCGTCGGCGGGATGCACTTCCAGGACGATTACAACTACGACGTGGAGAGGGTGAAGCGCTGCGCCATCCACTACACCACGCCGGACATGAGGATCATCCCCTTCTGCGCCTTCAACGGCGGACCGAACTACCGTGAGGACGTGGAGAAGAAGTTCTCCATCCCGCTGGATGAGTGGAAGGAGATGCATGGGGACGAGCACTGCTGAGGTGATGTCGAAAATGATAGTCGAATACGAGAAATGCCTGCACTGCGGGTGCTGCGTCGGCGCCTGCAAGGACAATGCGATTTACCTGAATGATTACATCCTGGAGTTCGACGACGAGCTCTGCACCCGCT
>CAYXFQ010000022.1:0-14630 GCA_964464345.1 uncultured Methanomassiliicoccales archaeon
CCTCCAGCAGGTCGCGGAGCATCTCCACGTCCAGCTCGAAGCGACGGCGGGCCTGGTCCATCTGGTTCAATGCGAAGATGATGGGGAAGCCCATCTCTATGAGCTGGAAGAGTAGGACCAGGGAAGGCTCCAGGCGAGTAGCGTCCGCCACCAGGATGACCTTGTCCGGCCGGAGCTCCTCCAGCATGCGTATGGCCACCACCTCGTCCTCCGACTCTCCCGACATCGAGTAGGTGCCGGGCAGGTCGTGGATGCGGGCGCGGTGGCCGTTGCGCACCACCGTTCCCTCGAAGAACTCCACCGTGGTGCCGGGGTAGTTGCAGGTGAGCACTCCCACGCCGGTCAGGCGGGTGAACAGGGTGGACTTGCCCACGTTGGGCTGTCCCATCAGAGCTACAGTGATGTCTCTCTTGTGTGCCAATCACTCACTCCCTGTCGATGAAGATGAGATCTCCATACTCGCGGCCGAGCGCCACCAGGCTCTCCCCCAGGCGGAGGACGATGGGGCCTCGCATGGGCATGTCGTTCTCAAGAGTTATGCGACGACCGGGGACGAAGCCCATCGAGATGAGCTTGCGTATCATCTCCGGGCTGTCGCAGCGGAGGTGGGATATCTTTCCCGAGTCCCCCTCGGACATGCCGGCGACGGTGTCGGTGGTCAAGTCACGGTTCGCACACTCGTCATAGGCGTCTTCGCAGCCCTCGCAGCCCTCCGGCCCGCCGATGATGCGGCAGATCTTGTGGGCGGAGCTGTCCGACAGGACGTGCTCCAGGCGGCAGGCCTCCTCCTGGGCGGCCTCGGCGTCCTGTTCGAGCACATCGACCAGGAAGCGCTCCACGAGCCTGTGCTTGCGACGAAGCCTCTTGGCGTGGCGGTAGCCGGCTCTGGTGAGCTGCACCCCACGGTACTTTTCATAGTTCACCAGGTTATCGTTCGCGAGATTGTTCATCATCTCGGTCACGCTGGCGGGAGAGACGCCCATGTTGTGGGCTATGTCGCTCGTCTTGGCGACCCCTCCCTCCTGTGTGAGCTTGAAGATGCAGTTGAGGTAATCCTCACGACTGTCTCCAACCATGAGATTTAGGTATGCCTAAATTCTATATAATCTTATCTGCGGGGGATTTTCAGAGGTCCCTGTAAGGGACCAGGTCGCAGCAGGTGCAGGCGAAACACATGCTCTTGACCTCCCGAGGGTCGAGATCGTGCGCGGCCAGTATGCGCTTGTGCTCCCTCGCCAGATGTAGCATTCTCTCAATGGAGGGAGCCTCTATCGGCCCGAGCTCCGCCTCGACGTGGGGGCGGTTGCTCTCATTGAGGGTGAGCACTCGCAGCCCGGGGACGACGCCCAGGGACGCCATCCTCTCCGCTGCCGCCAGCACGATCTCGTCGCTCTCCCCCATGCCGTAGATGATGTTGGAGGCCACCTTGCCGCGGCCGAAGACCTCCACCGCAATCTCCAGCATGCGCCAGACGTGCTCCTGGTCGAGCTCGGGGCAGGTGCTACGGAATATCTCCGGGTCGGGGGACTCGAGGTTGATCTTGATCTCGTCAGCGCCGGCCTTCCGCAGGGCGACGATCTGCTCCCGCTCGAGGACGTAGGGCTCCACGCCGATGGGGAGGTCGGGGATCTCCTTCCGGGCGAGGCGCACGCACTCCACCATGCGGTCCACCGTCTCCTGCACAGAGCCGTGGACGCCGGATGTCAGCGCCAGGGCGCCCACCTCGGTCTTCTCCATCGCCTCACGAGTGAGGCTCACGATCTTCTCCGCGTCCAGCCCCTTGGTGGCATCCGGGCCGAGCAGGGGCGAGCTGCAGTAGAGGCAGTGGAATATGCAGCGCTGGTCGAGGTTGAAGAAGGCCTGCTCCGGGGCATGGAAGACCACCGGGCCGATCTCCACCTCGTCCAGAAAGGGCTGGCCGTGATGCAGGAGGGAGAAGCCGCCCTCCCTCTCGATGAGCTGGAAGTCCGCCTCGTCGTAGACGATGGCCTTCTGGACCCTCAGCGCGTGGAAGTTGAAGACTATCGACCTCTTGCCCGCCCCCGGGCCGGCGGTGGAGCGGGAGATGCGGAAGGGAACCTGGAACCCCGCAGGGAGCTGGACCGCCCCGCCGCGGAGCAGGATGGCCTTCTTCCGGGTCAGAGCCTCTTCCATCTGGCCCCCCGGTCGGAGTCCTCCAGCTGGAAGCCGGCGTCCCGCAGGCGATCCCGGATGAGGTCGGCGGCCTGATACTGCTTCAAGGAGCGGAGCTCCTCGCGGACGCCGATGATGGCTTCCATAACCGCTTCCAAATAGTCATCCCCGGCGCCGTCCTCCGGCAGTATGCCGAGAACCTGGTCCAGGTCCTCCAGCAGGGCCAGCACCGCGCTGGCGCCGGCGACGGAGAGGGCTCCTGTCGCCATGGCGGAGTTGGTCTCCCTCGCCAGTTGGAAGAGGGCGGAGAGGGCGCCGCGGCTGTTGAAGTCGTCGTCCATCTGGGCGATGAACTCCTCCCGGCAGGCGTCGATGGAGGACTGCATGTCATCATCGCCGTCCGCCGTGCGGGCGTAGGCCTGCAGCTCGCGGTAGTTGTTCCAGAGGCGGCGCAGGGCGGCCTCCGACTCCTGCAGGGCCTCCTCGCTGTAGGCGAGGGGGCCGCGATAGTGAGTGTTGAGCATGTAGAAGCGCAGGGTCTGGTGGTCGTACTGCTTCAGGACGTCGGAGACGCGGAAGAAGTTCCCCAGGGACTTGCTCATCTTCTCATCCTCGAACTGCAGCATGCCGTTGTGTACCCAGTAGCGGGCGAGGCTGGTGCCCACCGCCGCCTCAGTCTGGAGGATCTCGTTCTCGTGATGGGGGAAGACCAGGTCGTTGCCTCCCCCGTGGATGTCGATGAGGTCGCCGAGGTGCTCCCTGATCATGGCGGAGCACTCGATGTGCCAGCCGGGCCTGCCGGGGCCCCAGGGGGAGTCCCAGGAGATCTCTCCGGGCTTGGCGGACTTCCAGATGGCGAAATCCATGGGGTTCCTCTTCTGCTCGTCCAGGTCCACGCGGCCGGAGGATACCATGTCCTCCAGACGCTGTTTGGTCAGTCTTCCGTAGTCCTCGACCGCGTCCACCGAGAAGTAGACGCTGCCGTCGGGGGTGCTGTAGCCGTAGCCGCGCTCGATGATCTGCTCCACCATCTGGATGATGGACGGCATGCTCTCGGAGGCCTTGGGATAGATGTCCGCCCTCTCCACCCCGAGGGAGTCGACCTCCTGGAAGTAGCGCTCGATGTAGCGGGAGGAGAGCTCCAGCGGGGGGATCCCCTCCTCCTCGGCGCGCTGAATGATCTTGTCATCCACGTCAGTGAAGTTTGTGACGTGGGTCACATCGTATCCGCGATAGCGGAGATAGCGTGCCAGCATGTCGAAGACGATGATGCTGCGGGCGTGGCCTACGTGGATGTCGTCGTAGACGGTGACGCCGCAGATGTACATGCTGACCTCCCCCTCGCGCAGGGGGACGAAGTCCTCTTTCTTGTTGGAGAGTGAATTGTAGACCTTGATAGTCACACTAGAGCCTCCTCATTGGAGAAGGGAAGTTCATATTTTATCCTTGCCCGTCCCGCTCTCCAGGGCCTCCACCCGCTCGCGGAGCAGGTGAAGCTCGCCCTCCATCTCGGCGATGGCGTCCTTCAGGGGGTCGGGAAGGTCGGCGTGGCAGAGGTCCCGGTCGGTGCGCACACCGCCCATCTTGATTACCCTGCCGGGTATGCCCACCACGGTGCACTCCGGCGGGACGTCCCTGAGGACCACCGAGCCGGCGCCGACGCGGGTGGCGCGTCCGATGGTGATGTTGCCGAGTATGGTGGCGTCGGCTCCCACCACGACGTGGTCCTCGATGGTGGGATGCCTCTTGCCCCGGTCGGAGGACACTCCGCCCAGGGTCACCCCCTGGAAGACGGAGACGTGGTCGCCGATGACGGCGGTCTCGCCGATGACGACGCCGGTGGCGTGGTCGATGAAGAAGTCCTCGCCGATCACCGCGCCCGGGTGTATGTCGGCCCCGGTGAGAACGTGAGACAGGTAGTTGAGGAAGCGGGAGCGCCTGATCTTGCCCTTCTTCCAGAGCTCATGGCTGTGGCGGTAGAGGGTGACGGCGTGGAGCCCGGGGTGGAACCATATGGCGTCCCCGCGGCCCCGTATGGAAGGGTCTCTCTTCAGGACCGCCTGCAGATCGCTCTCCCGGATCATGGGTCCGCCTCCTTGAAGAGCGGGGTGCTGAGGTACCTCTCGCCCCCGTCCGGCAGGATGACCAGTATCTGCTCGCCTTCCCTCATCTCGCGGGCGAGTTCAAGGGCGGCGAAGAGCGCCGCTCCGGAAGATATGCCGGCCAGTATCCCCTCCTCCCTCGCCAGGCGGCGGGTGCAGTCGGCGGCGTCCTCGTAGCTCACCGCCCTCACCTCGTCCACAACCTCGCGGTCGAAGTTGGTGGGTATGAAGTTGGCGCCGATGCCGTCGATGCCGTGAGGGCCGGAGCGGCCCTCGCTTATGAGCGGGCTCTCGCCGGGCTCGACGCCGATCATCTTGACCTCAGGCTTGAAGCTGCGCATTGCACGGCCGATGCCGGTGATGGTGCCACCGGTGCCGATGCCGCACACCACCGCCCCCACTCCGGGGAGGTCCCGCAGTATCTCCTGCGAGGTGCTGACGTAATGGGACATGGGGTTGGAGGGGTTGTCAAACTGCTGGGGCATGTAGAATCCGTCCTGCTGGGAGAGGCGCTCCGCCTCTGCGATCGAGCCGGCCATCCCCTCCTCGGCAGGAGTGAGGACCAGCTCGGCCCCATAAGCCTGCAGAAGTGTGCGCCTCTCGGCGCTCATGTTCTCCGGCATGACCAAGACGGCGCGATAGCCGCGGACTGCGGCCACCATGGCCAGGCCTATGCCGGTGTTGCCGGAGGTGGGCTCCACGATGGAGCCTCCCGGGGAGATCAGTCCCCGCGCCTCGGCCTCCTCGATCATGGTCAGGGCTACCCTGTCCTTGATGGAGCCTCCGGGATTCATGAACTCCAGCTTGGCGAAGAGCGTCGCTGGCAGGTCTGCGCCCAGACGGCTCAGCCTCACGATGGGGCTGTCTCCAATGGTGCTCAGTACGTCGCTGTGAATCATGGCGGCATCAACTCATGCGTTTGGGCCCCCTTGAATCTTTCCAAGGGGGCTTGAGAGGGGCGCTGCCCCTCAGTGCATGAGGCCGGCTGCTCTCAGCTCGGCGGCGATCTTGTCGACCGCCCTCTCCACGTCTGGCGGCACCTTGGCCCCGGTGCATACCATCTTGCCGGAGCCGAAGAGAAGCACGACGACCTTGGGATCGTCCAGACGGTAGACCAGACCAGGGAACTGCTCCGGCTCGTACTCCACCTTCTCGAGCCCCAGGGTGATGGCTACGGTGTTGAGGTTGATCTCCTGCTCCAGGTCGGAAGAGGCAACAATGTTCTGAACCTCGATGTTGGGCTCGATCTCGATGAAGATGCCCGCCTTCTCGATGTCCTTGGCAACCTTGGCGATAGCGACCTTCACGTCATCCAAGCTCTTAGCTCCCGTGCAGACCACTTTGCCGCTCCGGAAGAGGAGCGTGGCGGTCTTGGGCTCCTTCAGCCTGTAGACCAGTCCGGGGAACTGCTGAGGGTTGTACTCGGCACCGTCGAGAGCCATCTCGATCGCATTGAGATCAAGCTCCTGGCCGAGGGATGTCGAGGCCACTACATTCTCTATCTTCATCTTAGCCATCAATTCACCTTGTCCCGTGTATTTATAAAGCTATTTAAAAAGGTTTTCCACTGACGGACTGCCTTGGACGGCCTTTTCAGCGGGCCAGGGAGTTGAGCGTCATGTCGAGAAGGCGCATCGTTCCCCCGAGCCCGAGCAGCGGCTCCGGGCGCAGCTGCACACTTCTCAGGCCGGGGTGCATGACATCGATCCCGTTGTCGCTCAGATCCCGGGCCATCATGCTGGCGACGGTGTTGCCGTCCGCCAGCACCAGGTCGGCCTCGGCCTCCGCTATCTCGCCCAAAAGGCCTTCCAACCCATGGCTGCGCAGATAGTCCCGTAGGAGGGCGCTGTCACCGAAGACCGGCTGCAGCACGTTCGGGGTCATGCCGAGATAGGTGTGCAGCACCTCCAGCAGCGGCAGGGCCAGGGAGGAGTTGGCCATAAGGGAGAAGCTCCTCCCCCGCGGGAGCCCGCTGGCGGTGTTGAGCCTGTGTATCTCCCGGTAGGCGAGGCGCCTGGCCTCGAGTATCTTCTCCCGTGCCGGGCTGGAATCGGCGTTGAGCCGTGAACAGATGCCGTCGACCCACTCCTCCAGAGCCGCGAAGCCCAGAGGGCTGCGGCCTATGGAGAAGCTGGGCACTTCCAGCTCCTCCTCGTACCAGCGGCATATGCCGTCGGAGAAGTCGGCGTCGACAACCACGTTGAGCGCGGACCCGGCCGACTCCCTGATCTGGTCGACGCTCCAGCCCAGACCTATGGCAGCCCCTACCTCTATCCCGCAGAGGGAGAGGAGACTGCTGAGGTCGCTCAGGCTGTCCTGCCAGCCCAGATGCCAGATGGACAGGCCCACCAGGTTCACCCTCTTCTTCTGCGTCTCCACAGGAGATAGGTCCAAGGCCTCCAGCAGAGCCAGGTTGCCCCGCTGGTATCCCTCCCCCACGCTCTCGGAGTAGCCAGGAGACTCCAGCCTGACGACCGGGATCTTGTCGGAATGCACCGGCAGCCTTTCCCCGATCAGCGACGCTCCCGGGGAGTTGACGACGCCTATGAGCTCCGGGGACTCCGCCTCGGCGGCGGCGAAGATGCGCTTGAGCTTCTCCTCCGCGCCCATGACGTAGTCGTTGGTGTCCATGTAGGTGCAGGGCAGCCGCGACTGCCCGAAGTAGAACTCGGAGACGTGACGAAGCGGGTTGAAGGATATCTCCCGGCGTATCATGGAGTCGGAGAGCGAGGCGGGGTAGTACTTGCAGCCGGTGGGGCCGTTGAGTATGGTCACCGCCCCTTGCACGCCCTCTATGGCGAAGAGGGCGCCCAGCATCCCGTCCGGGAGGAGATGCTCAGAACGCATCGTCCCTCCATCCCTCCCGTGCCGGAGCACGGAGGCCGGCCACCCATCCCTCCGCCATGCGCAGGGCGCCGAGGTGGCCGAGGTCAGGCACCTGGGGGATCTTCAGCTGGTGAACGGGGAGGTCCAGGCCGGTCAGGTATGTGGTCAGGAAGAGATCCGGGGACTTCTCCATGACGTCCGCCTTGATCTCCTCCACGTCGTAGCTGGACTCGAACTCGATGATGTCGGCGTGCACGTTCTCAACCTCGTAATCCATGGAATGGTCGGACCTCTCCAGCACCCGTACCCGCTGGATGTCAACCTTCAGGTCGAGGAGCAGGTCGACGAGCCAGTCGATGTCCTTGTGCATGGCCAGGACGTAGGCGGTCCTGCCCTCCAGCTCCGGGCGCAGGCGCTCCAGGCGCTCCCGGTACTCCTTCCGTATGAGATCCAGTGCCGCGTCGAGGCTATCCTCGATGCCGGCGTGCTCCGCCAGCGAGCGCATCCAGTCCTCGGTCCCGCGCATGCCGGGCTGCACAGGCATGGGGATGAACTGCGCCCCATGCTCCCGCTCCAGGAAGTCCTTGAGGACCATGGCGAAGCGGTCGGTGCTCATGAGCATGCAGCTTCCCGCCTGCCGGAAGGCGCGTATCTCGTCCACATCGCAGTCGCCGATGTGGCGGCAGTTGACCTCCATGCCCAGCAGGGAGATCAGGCGGGACACCGCCTCCAGGTTGGAGTGGCAGTTGCTGGCGACCGGCTTGATGCCTACCAGGTTCACATGTCCTGGGATGGGCTCCAAGTCAGGGTTGATGAGGGCGTCCGAGAGGGCGATGCAGGCGTCGATCACGCCCTGCATGTGGTCCCCCTGCAGGTTGCCGTCCTCTATGATGGGTATGATGTCGAGGTCCGGATGGGCATCCGACAGGCGCTGCAGCACCTGCTCCACATCGTCACCGATGATGCCGGATGGGCAGGAGGTGATGACAGCGATGGCCTGGGAGCCGCCCTCGATCAACTCCCTCGCCTTCTCTCTCAGCGTCTCGCATCCTCCGAAGACCATGTCGGTCTCGTCCATGGAGCTGCTGTGCAGGTCCGGGTCCAGGAAGGAGCGGACCATGGAGCCCTCGCGGATGAAACCTCTCCTCGCGGCGTTGGCGGCAAGCTGGAAGGCCAAGTGGGCGCAGCCGTCGGGGCCGTGCAGTATGGTGCTGAGCCCCTCCACCGCCATGCAGACCGCGGCGGCCCCGGAGTAGGCGCAGCCGTGGAGGATCTCCCCCTTGTCCACGTTGCGCGAGGTGTAGCGGGGCGGCGCCCTCCGGCGCTGCTGGACGGGTGCGTCCCCACCCTCCGGCTTTGCCGCTGAGACCGTCCTCAGGCCGAGGACAACCGACTCCAGCTCCTCCTCGCCGAGATGCTGGGCCCTATGCCGGGCACCGGACTCCACCTGGGCGGCGAGGTCCAGGAAGATGCCGGCCATCTCCCCCTCCGGGTCCATCTCCACTATGGTGACCCCTTTCCTCTCCGCCTCCAGGAAGAGCGGCGAGCGGGGGATGCGGGCGACCACCGGCACGCCCACGGCGGCGGCGAAGCGGTTCACCCTCTCCTCCTCTTCCGCGTCCCCGCGGCTGTTGAATATGATTCCGCCCACCCGGTCCGGGTCGTAGTTGGCCACTCCTCGCAGGATGTTGTTGGCGGCGTAGAGAGACATGAACTCGCCCGAGCTGACGATGTAGACCGTGTCGGCGTACTCGTTCCGCAGCGGCACCGCGAAGCCGCCGCAGACCACGTCGCCCAGCACGTCGTAGAGAATGATGTCGTGGCCCTGCTCCTCCAAGCCGAGGTCCTCCAGCAGGTCGAAGGCGGATATTATCCCCCTTCCGGCGCAGCCGACCCCGGGCTCGGGGCCACCGGCCTCCACGCAGTGGCATCCCCCGTAGCCGGGGACCATGACTTCTTCCAGGCTCCTGCCTCCCGCAGGAGTGTGGCGCAGGTAGTCCAGAACGGTGGTCGGTGGGCTGCCGGCTGTTAGCAGGCGAGTGGAGTCGTGCTTAGGGTCGCAGCCGATCTGTAGCACTCTCCTCCCTCGGGACGAGAGCGCGGCAGTGAGATTGGAGGATATGGTGGACTTGCCGATTCCACCCTTGCCGTAGACGGCGATCCTCCTGGTTCCGGGTTGGATGGATATATCATCCATTAAACTCCCAGAGGTTATACGGATTATATATAGAAAGCGAAAACGGAGGAAAAGGGGAAGTGGGGCCGGGAGGGAGATTTGAACTCCCGTCTGCGGATCTGCAGTCCGCCACATAGCCTCTATGTTATCCCGGCTTCGTGCGGCAATCCTCGAGAGGCTATTTCATTCTTTCTATGCCAGCCTCCCTCTCCAGACGTCGCCCAGGGCGGATAAAGGAATAATATCTAGAAGCCACTCCCGAGCACGATGCAGACCATTCACTGCAAAGATGTCTCCATCCGCGAGGTCTCCCATCCCCTGGATGAGAAGGGGATAGCGGAGGGAATGAAGGGCAAGAAGGCCTACGTGCGCTCTGACTACCTGGTACTCCGCAACGGCGAGCAGCATGCTGTGCTGGCGCTGGAGAAGTCCAAGGAGCTCGGCCTCTTCCGGCCGGTGCTCGGCTACGAGGTCATATCCTATCCCGAGGACACGGTCTTCATCCGCGACCCGGACATGGACATCCTCAACCCCTCCGCGCTCCTGGAGCTGTCCATGGCCCACCCTGGCAAGACTCTGGTGGTGGAGGGAGTCTTCAATCACATCAACTTCGTGCACGGCCTGAAGCCGCTGCACCTGCGGGTGCTGGACAACATACCCCCGGCCCCGTCCAAGCTCTCCTGCCTGGTGAGGCAGGCCATGGCCTCCGGCTTCCTGGACCTCCCCATCCTGCCGCATGTGGTGGACATCGACATGCAGGACAAGGTGGACGAGGTGGAGACCGAGGCGGTGATGTTCCCCTGCATCGTGTCCGGGCTGGAGGCTGACAAGCCGGTATACTTCCTGGACCAGGCGCCGGAGCTGGAGCATGAGGTCACCCTCATCGGCTGCCACCTCTCCCAGCGCATCTACGAGTCCCTCTATCGGGAAGAGGTGCCGTTCATCAACGTCTGCCCCGACGACTTCGTCCCCGAGGACGGGATGCCCACCATCATCAAGTGCTGCAAGATCAAGGAAGGGCACAAGATCGAGGGCAACGTGGCCAAGGTCCCCTGGGGAGCCACCGTCCCCGAGGTCACCGGGGCCATAATGGATCTCTTCTCAGAGACCGGATAGGCGACGGCCGCGCTGGAGGGCCTGGTAGCCCTCCTCCTGCCTGCCGGCACGGCAGAGGGATTCCCCCAATACGTACCAGGCGTCGGCATCCTCCGGGTTCTCCTGGAGATGCCTCTGCAGATGGGCTATGGACAGCTCGAGGTCGCTCTCCATCAACTCCCTGCCGGCCCGCGAGCCTTTCTTCTCCTTCCATATCACGCGCTCCAGCTCGCGGCGGGCGTTCTTCACGATGACCTTCAGGGCATTCTCGCTGAGCCAGGGGTAGCGAGATCGGACAGTCTGGAGAAAGGTGCTCATCTCCGGCTCCCGGGCCACGAGGTCCGGCCCTTGGAAGAGGGAGCGGGGGAAGGTCAGCAGGAGCTTGCCATGCGACACTGCCACGTGCCCTGCCGGGACCTGCCTCTCATCCATGCCTCAGGGGACGAGGATGACCGGCTTCTTGGTGTGGCGCAGGACGTGGTCGGCGACGCTGCCCATGAGAAGCTCGGCGATCCGCCTCTCGTTCACTCCCTTGTAGCCCATCACGATGGCCTCGTAGCGAGAGGACATCTCCAGTATCACGCTCTCCGGGTCACCGATCTGGACGGAGACGCTGTAGTCGATGTCCTGGGAGTCGAGCGCGTCCATGGCCGGGATCAGCCTCTTCTCCAAGGACGGAGGGAGGTCGTCGCTCTTGAGGCCGTCGCCCATCGCCACCGCCTCCTCGTTGCTGAGGACGTGCAAGAGGGTGACTCTGCCCTGCAGGCAGGAGGCCATCTCCGATAGATAGCGGGCGGCGCGATTGGAGTTCTCCGAACCGTCGGAGCAGAGCAGGAAAATCTTGTCTTCTTCCATGAGAATTCACACCTCTGGCGGCTGTCCCATAGATAGGCTTCGAGGCTCATAAAGATGATGCATAAGGCCTCGCTGGCAGGTAAACGATTATAATGGGTCAAGGGTTTTAACCAACCATGATTGCGGACTGCCCCTACAACCCTCGCCCGAAGCTAGGTGAGATCATCATCTACGATTCCACACTGCGGGACGGAGAGCAGATGCCTGGGGTGGCCTTCCGCCACGAGGACAAGCTGAAGATAGCCACCATGCTCAGCGAAGCAGGGGTGCCGGAGATCGAGGCGGGCTTCGCCGCCGTCTCCAGTCAGGAGCAGGAGACTCTCCGGGAGATATCTCGCCTGGGCCTCGATGCGGACATACTCAGCCTCTCCCGGGCTCGCCGCCAGGACATAGACTGCGCCCTGGCCGCGGAAGTGGACATCATACTCATCTTCGCCGGGACCTCCGACATACACCTGCGCCACAAATATGGCCGACCGATGAGCCAGGAGGACATCCTCAGCCAGTCGGTGGATGCCGTTGAGTACGCCAAGTCACACGGCGTCAAGGTCAGCTTCAGTTGCGAGGACGGGACCCGCACCTCATTCGACTTCCTCATGCGCATGTACAAGGCGGTGGAGGACGCCGGGGCCGACCGCCTCGGAGTGACCGACACGCTGGGATGCATGACGCCGGAGGGGATCACCCGCCTGGTGAGCGATGTCAAGGCCCGGGTGGGGAAACCGATATCCGCTCACCTGCACAACGACTTCGGGCTGGCCAACGCCAACGCCCTGGCGGCGGTGCAGGCCGGCGCGGATGCCATCACCACCACCGTGAACGGCATGGGCGAGAGATGCGGGAACGTCCCGCTGGAGCAGTTCGTCGCCTCCCTGCGCTTCCTCTACGACGTGGACCTGGGCATCGACCTCACCAAGCTGACCGACCTGTCCCGCCAGGTGGCGCAGATGGCCCGCTACCAGCGTTCCATCAACCACCCCATCACCGGCGACAATGCCTTCTCCCACGAGTCCGGCATCCATGTGGCCGCCATCATGAACCACCCCTCGACCTACGAGTTCATCGAGCCTGAGAAGGTCGGCAACCGCCGCCACCTCCGCCTGGGCAAGCACTCCGGAGCCGCCTATCTGCGGAAGAGGCTCTCCGACCTCGGTCGGGACTGCAGCCCCTCCCAGCTGAACCTCATCCTGGACGACGTGAAGGCGCTGGGCGAGGAGCAGGGAAGGGTGGACGATGACGAGTTCCTCAAGATAGTCGAGAGGATACTGGGCTCATAGGCCCACTCTTTTGCCCGATGGGCCCCTCTTGAACTTGCCGAACTCCTGCAGCTTCTCCACGGTAGCGGAGTCGAACACGGGACCCTCGGCGCAGACACGGTGGCCATCCACCACGCAGGAGCCGCAGACGCCGACCCCGCAGCGCATGAACCTCTCCAGGGAGAGCTGGCAGTCGATTCCCCGCTCCAGGCAGGCCTGGTGCAGGTAGTAGAGCATGATCTCCGGCCCGCAGGCGACCACCAGGTCGTATTCACCTTCGTCAAGAACCTGGGACATGAGCTGGACGGCGTTTCCGTGGAAGCCGTGGCTCCCATCGTCGGTGGAGGTCCAGAGATTCCTCGCCGTGCTCTCGCACTCCCTCAGGAAGGCGAGCTCGGACTTGTTCCTGGCCCCCAGAACGAGATCGCGTCCCCCCTCGCGCAGAAGGGGCATCAGGGCCGCCATGCCTATCCCGCCACCGACCAGAAGGGTGTTCCCGCGGGGACGGAAGCCGTTTCCGTAGGGTCCCCGCAAGAGCAGCGGGTCGCCCACGTCGACCTCGTGAAGCAGGCGGGTGCTGTCGCCCACCGCCTTGATTGATATTGATTTCTCGGGGCCGATGGAGGAGAGCGACATCGGCACCTCGTCCACCCCCGGGATGCAGACCATGACGAACTGGCCCGGACTGGCCGGCGCGTCCCAGTCGAATGTGAGGGTGAGCACGTCGGAGGACTCCATCCTCCGGGACTTGAGGTGAACGACCTTAGTCATGGGCCACCCCCGTCATGGAGGCCAGGTCGGGATATCCCTGCCGGGCCATGAAGTCGCGCAGCCCGTCGCAGATCTCGCGGATGACCTTGTCGCCACGGCGACCGATGGCGCTGCCGACCTGGAAGGCGCTGGCACCCGCCATGATGTACTCCGCGGCGTCCCGCCAGCTCTCGATTCCCCCCACACCGATGATGGGAATGTCCAGAACGGTGTGCAGGTCGTATACCGCCCTCAGGCCGACGGGCTTGACGGCCGGCCCGGAAAGGCCCCCGAAGCGGTTGCTCAGTATCGGTCTGGCGGCCTCGGCCGATATGGCGATGGCCTTGAGAGTGTTGATGGCCACCACTCCGTCCCCTCCCGCATCCTGCACCGCCAGGCCGATTTCCTGCAGGCGGTGGGTGTTGGGAGTGAGCTTGGCGAAGACCGGGATGCTGCTGGAATCCTTCACAGCACTGACAATGGACCCCACCATCTCCGGGTCGACTCCCATCTCCATGCCGTAGCCGCTGGCGTGGGGGCAGCTCAGGTTGAGCTCCAACGCAGCGGCGCCCAAGTCCTCCATCCTTCCCGCCAGCAGGGCGAAGTCGTCACGGTCGGCGGCGAATATGGACCCCAGCACGACGGCAGAGCCGGCGAGGGCGACCTCCATCTCATCCTTGAAGGCGTCGATGCCGGGATTGGGCAGGCCCATGGCGTTGATGTATCCATAGTCCAGCTCCACGAAGCTCGGGTTGCGGTGCCCATCCTTGGGCTCCAGCCCGATGGACTTGCTGACCACCGCTCCCGCACCGGCATCCTTCATCCGGAGTATGGATTCCCCGGTCTCTCCCATGATGCCGGAGGCCACCATGCTGGGATTCTCCAGCCGGAGCCCGGCCACCTCGACCTGCAAGGACGTCATCCTCCCGTAATGCCGGACGGAGGGTAAACTACTTTCCCCCACGGAGGGTGGGAAGTATGGACTCCAAGCACTCCAGCAGGTAGTCGGCCTCCTCCATGCTGTTGTAGCGGGAGAGCCCTATCCGCAGGGCGGAGAGGGCGTCGGAGGCCGGCAGCCCCATGGCGGTCAGGACGTGAGAGGGCTCCACGCTCTCGGCAGCGCAGGCAGAGGCTGTGGAGGCCGCGATGCCCATGTCGCTGAGGGCGAAGATCAGGTCTTTGCCGGAGACTCCCGGCAGGCGGAAGTGAGCGTTGTTGCAGATGCGCCTCTCGCGGGAGCCGTTGAGATGGGCGTCCCCCATGGCCAGTATACCGTCGATGATGTGGTCGCGGATGCGAGTCATGCGCTGGCAGTCCTCCTCGTGGCTGGCCATCGCCAGCTCCACCGCCTTCCCCATGCCCACGATGCCGGGGACGTTCTCGGTGGAAGGTCGCAGGTTGCCCTCCTGCCCCCCGCCGTAGAGGATGGGCTTCAGC
>CAYXFQ010000023.1:0-14558 GCA_964464345.1 uncultured Methanomassiliicoccales archaeon
TTTTCAAGTTCTGGGAAGGGTCCAGGTACCTGCGCCTGTTGACGGCAGGGACGGTGGTTCCGGGGTAGAATTGTCTCTTATAAGCCATATCTAACACCTCATTTTCAAGTAATCACTAAGGCTTGGTCTGAATTTTGAGTACCTTCCAATCTCAAGCTGGTAACCAAAGGGCAAGAGCTCGTCGCAGACCTCTCTGATTCCATCCACAGCCTCCTCGACCTCGTCGTAGCCCAAGAGCTCGACGAAGATTGAGCCTACCATCATAGTCAGGACGACCTCTTGGTCGCCGTACTTGATGGTCTTCCTCTCCGGGTGGTTGACGGGGATCCCTATGTGGGGGCCCAGCCTCACCGTGGAGGGAAGGTTCTCGCCGTGAATATTGATCTGTCGGACCTGCGGCAGTTCGTTGATGCCATTCAGCAACTTCTCCGTGGTGTCCGCCTTCAAGAGGCGGTTCGGGAAGATCTTGAGCTCGGGGAGTGGCTCCCCGGCATAAAGATCAGCTGAGTTGGAGGTTCTCATCATCTCAGGCCACATCCTTCTTGATTCTCTTGGCCTCCTCTCCGACGACCTGCAGAGGGTTGGAGAACTCTCTCAGGTCACCGAACACAGTCCTAAACAGTCCAGAAGTAGCCTCCGCAGAGAAGGTCTGGGTTCCACCGTCGAGACAGTTTCCTGCCGTGACTGCGGGGATCAGAACTCCCTTGGCGTGCTTGGTCACCACGTGGTTTCCGTGGAAGAGACCAGGTCCTCCGCCTCCATAGATGGAGTGAGAGAAGAACGACATACCAACACAGGTACCCATCGCCCTGCCGTAGTCGACAGAGGGCAGACCGGTCTCGTGCTCCAGGATATCGTTGTAGTACAGCACAGTGGAGGGCACACCCTGCGCAGCTCTGGCGGCACCGACGTTAACCATAACGGCGGCAACCATACCGGCAGCGGCGTAGGCGTTCCACTTGGGCAGGTCGTCCGTGGTGTAAACCTTGTAACCGGACTTCAGGGTCTCCTTGACCTTGATGACCTTGTCCTCGATGGCGCGCTCCATCAGGTCCTCGATGACGGTACCGACAGTTCCGGTCTTACCGGACTTCTTGACCATCTCGTAGACCATGTTGTTGGCGTTCAGGCCCTCGTAGGCCAGAGCCAGCAGGTGGCCCCTCTCGAAGGGACCGATAGCGTCACCCATCTCAAAGGCACCCAGCTGCTCGTAGATAGCAGACAGGGCGGCACCCTGCATAGCGTTCCTGTTCACCAGCGCAACCACGTGGTTGGACATGATGTTTCTCAGAGCGAATCCGGCGCCCTCATTGTTCTGGGGGACTTCCAGGATGCTTCTGAGGTTGGAACCCATGAAGTTCAGGGTCTGGGGGTACCTGCCCCAAACGGCTCCCTTCACCATGTTGGCCTTGAACATCGGGACGTCGAACTCCTCGATGATGGCGTGGGTGATGGCAGCTGCGGTTGCAGTGAAACCAGTGGTGTACTCGACACCAGCCCTCATTCTCTCCTCAGGCACCAGAACGACGAGTTCCTTTCCGTCAGATTTGACCTGAACCAGGGTGTCGTCGTTGTCGGTGATCTGGACAATTTCTTTGACTCTTTTCGCAAGCTTGTCTGCGCTGGCGACCAGCGGAACATCAATCTCCTTTCCCTTGATGAGACTGCCACCGCCACCAATAGCGCCGGTCTTGAGAGCTTTCTCAAGTCCAGCGAGGTTGACGGCTACAGTCCTCGCGGTCATGGAGGCGATCCTCTTGATCGCACCGTTTCGCAACGGACTGATGGCTTCCAATGGCACGTTGCTCTCTATGAGCTTGCCACGGTCGTCATACAAGTCGATTACGTCCTTGTACTTTGCCATATTTTACCTCCGTACTTCAGTTGACCGATAAGCCAGGCGCTCCGGTAAACTACCTTCATGCCTACTGCTCATCGTTCCCCTTGCAGTCTGTAATGCATCATCTAACAATATAAAACATCTTATGGATGAATCATCCATCCATGTTCACGATAGTTTAGCGACATGAGATGGCCAGTATCTCCGCTTTGCGATTATCAATAGTGATTGATAATCAGTGAAATCGGCTAAAGAGTTTAAAAAGGGGAATTGGGGCCTAATCGGCGTGCTGGAGGCGCCAGCCCACCCTCTCCGGGTCTATGGTATAGACCTCCAGGCCGGGGACTATCGCCCTGACCACCGGCACCCCGAGATCCTCGCGGGTGAGGTCCACGATGATGACCTTGTCGGCACCGATGGAGATCAATCTGTCCAGCACGACCTCGATGTCGTCCAGCACGTAGGGGGTGTCCAAGAGCTCCATCTCCGAGAGCTTCACGGTCTCCCCGGCGGGGCCGTACCACATGCGGTTCAGGGCCTTCAGTCGGTCATAGCCGAGGCTCCTGGTCTCCTCGCGGTCGCGCTCCTTGACCCTCCTCCCGTGCTTGTGGGTGGTGCGGCTCTGAGCCAGCTCGGTCAGCGCCCTGATAGCGGCGACCTCCGGATTGAGATGGGAGCCCACCCCTATTACAAGCATCTCCGGGTCCTTGGTCTTGACGTCGTCAGCGGCGGCGGCGAAGGTGTAGATCCCGATGTCGCTGCTGATGTCCTTCATGTGCACCTCGACGCCGGCGGCCTCGAAGGCCTGCTTCAGCTTGTAGCTGACCGCGCTCTCGTCATCGAGGATGATGTCCGCGCGAGAGCGGCGGCGATACTCGGCGATGGACCAGGCGTCCCTCTCCACCAGCTCGAGGAGAGCGTGCAGAATGGCCTCCTCCAGCGTGTTGCCGGAGGCGATGCCGTTGCTGTTGTAGCGGAAGAGGAGCATGTCGCCAGCCGGGATGTAGGGGTGGAAGACCGCGTTGGCGGGAACCCAGATGGACTCCCCGCTCAGCAGCTCGTAGCCCTCCGCCCAGGCGATCTCCCCGCTGAGGACGTGACGCTGAGCGGGCTCCGGGAGTATGAGCTCCCGCGGGTCGAGCGCCCAGATGGCGTCGCAGGCCTCCCGTATGGTCGCCCTGACCACCGGATCGTCCGGCCGCTGGATGGCGCTGAACCTCTCCAGGGCCTCCATGGCGGCCGAGGCGCGGGCCTGCTCTACAGTGGGACCCTTGCCGTTGTAGACAAAGCTGGCGCCGAGCAGCGGCTCGGAGCGGCTTATGGAATAAACGGGAATGCCCAGGTTGTCGTTGGGCGTGATGTCCTCAAGTGGGTCGAGTCCCGCCTGAGGCAGGAGTAGCATGACCCGATCAAGGGTCTCCTGGGGCAGAACAGTGCGTATGCCGGCCTCGCGGTCGGCCTTGGGAGACCTCTCCAGTCGCATGTTTGGACAGAGGTCACCATCGTAGAAATATCTTTCCGGCTCAGTGCTCGTTCTCGCGCAGGAAGACGTCGAGATCGGCGTTGGGGTTGACCATTATGCGGTCCACCAGGATATCCACCTCCACGTTGTGGATGGCAGGAATCTTCAGCATCCTCTCCTGTATGAGGTCGTAGAGCTCGTCAACGCTGCCGGTGTAGAGCTCGCAGACCAGGTTGTGGTCCCCGAAGGCCTTGTAGATGCAGTGAACCTCAGGGTAGAGTCGCAGCTCGTCAATGACGGCGCTGACTGATGCGCCGCTGACCTCGATGGCGAGAAGGGCGCGCATGATGTTGAGCCGGGAGGGGTTCAGGCTGACGAGATATCCGTCCACCACCCTCTCGCTCTCAAGTTTTGCCATGCGGCGGCTGATTGTGGCCTTGGACAGCCCAATCTCCTCGCCTATACTTCCCATCGAGGCGCGAGCGTCCTGCCTCAGCAGGCGCAGAATCTCAATATCCCTGGAGTCCATTTGGGCCATGATTGCAATGTTGTTGCAATTTCTCCCGCACGAATGTCCACAATCGTGACATTGTTGCAAAAAACTTGCGGATATATGGTTTTTCCGCTAAAAATGGAAGGAAAGGGTTTCAGTCCCGCTGCGCCTTCTGAAGAACGCCATCGCGATAGCGCTCCAAGACCGGCATCAGCTCCTCCAGCATGTGGCCGGGGAAGCCGACTATCATCTCGTCCTTCTTGATGTCGGAGCGGCGCCGGCAGCCGTAGCAGCCCAGGGAGATGTTGATGTCCCCCTCGATGATGGGATAGGCGGTGGCGTCGCCGCAGACCGCGTTGAAGGGTGCGGTCACGAAGTGGGCTCTCCCACCCTCGGCGTGAGTCTTCAGGGGTATGAACCAGTAGATGACCTCGGGCACGTCCTCGATTATCACCGAGTCGGGCATGAAGTCCGCCTTGGCCAGCGGCGTGACGATGGCCCCGCGGGTCTTGTAGGGCACCTCGTAGCGGGTGTGAACCATCTCCGCGGCGCCGGCGAGGTCGTCGTGCATGCCGAACTTGATGTAGAACTCACCGGACTCGGTCTGGGGCGGCCTCTCCTTCATCCCCAGGCTGGAGGCCCCGTTGTTGCATCCCTGCATCTCCGTGGAGACGTAGAGGGATCGGCCCTTCATGGCGGCAGACACCGCCTGGCAGTGGCTCATCTGCTTCTCTGGAATCTCGTAGCCTGTGGGCTCCGGCTCCTCCTCGCGGACAAGCTTCACCGCTACAGGCTCATGGCGAAGACCCAGGATGCTCTTCAGCATCTCTGCGTACTCTGAATTGTCCATGTAATCCCTAGGAAAATGGTTCACATCGTTAATAACGATGTCCCATCCCCGGAATCACGCCTTCTCTTCGACCACCAGATCGTGGAAGATGTAGACCTTCTCCGGGCAGGTCATCTCGCAGTGCTTGCAGGCGGTGCCCAGGCAGCGGTCGCTGGCCACGCGGATCAGGAAGTCGTCCTCGCTCGGCTCAGTGATGGTTATGGCCCGCTCCGGGCACTCCCTCTCGCACTTCCGGCAGCCGATGCAGCCGTCGAAGTTGCCGAGGAGGTGGACGCCCACGTCCTTGAGGGTCTTGAGGCCGTACTCGCCGATGACCGGGATGTCGCTGGCAACCTTGCGGATGACCTCGGGCATCTTGCTGCGCCTGGGCAGCGGGGCGATGCCGTGCATCTTGATCATATCGTTGTACATCTCAATCGACATGCCCTCCAGCCAGTAGGCGATTTCCAGCACATACATGGCCTCGAAGGTGGGAGAGGTGGCGAACATGATGTGGTTGGCGGATATGGAGTCCGCGACGCTCTGCATGTTGTCCAGGGTCTCCTCGTCCTTGAGCAGGTCGTGAGCCATCATCAGCGAGGTGTTGCCCAGCTGATAGATGCGGTCCAGGGTGGCCGGGACCATGCCGCAGGTCTGGGCCTTGAGGGCGTCCACGTAGGTGCCGGAGGCTCCCGCCATGTACATGGTCTTGACATCCTCGTCAGAAATCCCCACCTCATGGATGAGGGTGCGGTGGCCGGCGCGTATGGCGCCCATGGCCTTGCCCGCCTCGAGGATGTCGGGCTCGGTGAACTTGATTCCGTCCACGAGGTGGATCAGGTTGTCGGGAGTGACGATGCGGGGGAGCTCGATGACCCCGGAGTCCATTCCCGCCGCCATGGAGGACACCACGCCGGTGCCGGTTATGCCGATGGCGTTGAAGGATGCCAGCCTCTCGGTGCGACCGGTGACCGGGTCGACCTTGGCGATCACAGTGGGCTTGAGGTTGGCATCCAGGACGATGTTCTCCCAGGTGCCGTCGCCGCTGATGTTGAGGTCGGATAGGGCGAAGGGGGCGGCAAGCATGCCGTACTCCACGGCCTGACCCTCCATGGCCGGACCGGCGGCGGCACTGCCGGAATAGAGCTCGCCGTCGTAGAAGAGGCCCATCTCGGCGTTGGTGCCGTAGTCGGTGACCATGCAGGTCTCGTCCTTCTCCAGCAGACCGGACTTTATGATCATAGCCAGGGCATCGGCGCCGATCTCGTGGCGGATGGCGGGCGGTATGATGACGTCGGTCTCGCTGTCCAGGGAGGTGAGGCCCAGGTCGCCGGCGGTGGTGACATGGCCGCGGCGCTGGGGGCTTTTCACGCCCAGGGACTTCAGCTTGCTCTTGCCGGCGTAGGCGAGGTCGCGGACCTCGATGTTCTCGAAGAGCGAGAGTTGAATGGGATTGCCGCAGACGGAGACCTTCTTTACGTCCTTGAAGTCCACGTCGTGCATCTTTATGAGCTCGTCCACAGTCTGACGGATGATCTCATGGCCGACCTCGGAGCCGGTGCCGATCCAGAAGTGGAGATGGTCCATGATGTTGGCCCCGGGCAGCGGGTGCCGCATAGTGATGGCAGTGGACACAATCTTAGCGTCTCTATCCAAGTCTACCAAGTGAGTCCTGAAACCACTGGTTCCCAAGTCAAGGGCAATTCCGTATACCATATCCGAGCCTCGTCTGGATAATAGTAAACGCGGTTAAAAAGATTGACATAGAAAAGAGAAAAGTAAGGGGTTTGCGGAGTCGGTATCCCCGACTCAGCCCTTGACGGACTTGACCAGTGCCTCGAGGTTCTCGTTGGGGATGAGGGCAGAGAGTCCGCATCCGGGAGAGACCACGTTGAAGCCAGCGGCGGCAACGGCCTTGCCGTGCTCGAGGACATCCGCGGGGGTGCCCTGGAGCAACGGGTGGACGACACCGACGTTTCCAACAACGGAGACGCGACCGGCGATCTTCTCGACACCCTTGACGGGGTCGACCTTCTCCTCGATGGAAAGGGTGGTGACGCCAGTGTTGATCATGTTGTCGATCAGCGGGTAGGTGTCGCCGCAGATGTGCAGGACAGAGAAGGCGTCCTTGACGGAGGCCAGGCTGTCCTTCAGGTACTTGCCTGCGTAGTCGTCGAACATGTCGGGGGACAGCAGGTCGGTAGAGGCGGAAGGCTCGCTCATCTGGATGACGTCGGCACCGGCGTCAGCCAGAGCCTGGGTGTATCCCTTGCAGATGACGTTAGCGGCATCGACCCACTTGACGACCTCGTCCGGCTCCATCAGGATGGCGAAGACCAGGTTCTCGGTGTTGACCATGTGTCCAGCCACGGTGAAGGGTCCAGTGTTTCCGGCGATGACCGGGTACTCGTCTCCGTACTCCTTCTTCAAAATCTTGACGGCCTCGATGCAAGCAGCGGGGCGGCCGCCCTTCAGGAACTCGTCGAGGTCCATGAGGTCAGGATCCTCGTAGTTGCCCTCCATGGGGTCCATGACGAAGGGGTGGCTCTTCAGCATCGGGGTGCGGTCAGGCCTTCCGGGGTCCACGTCAGCGCCGAGCCTCTCTGCCTCAGCGGTGAGACAGAAGGGGGCACGTACAGCCTCGAATCCGAGGACGTTGGCCTGGGCGGCGCCCAGTTTGGCCATCAGCTTGGGGTCACTGTGAGCGGCGGGCCAGAAGACGTCGATGGCCTCCATCTGTCCGATGGTGGCGCTCTGAGTGAACACGGCAACCGGGGGCCTGTCCAGCTCTTCCATCCTCAATGCAGCCAGTACTCTTTCTCTGGGAGTCATGATAGACATTAATTCTCCTCCTATGGCTTTCGTATGGAATCTTCTTATTTAACAACCTCGCAATACGGTTCGTCTGCCTGCTTTTCCCGGCCATCCCCAGGCCCGGAAAACGAGAGCCTGCGAGGGTGGATTTCAGAGAGTCTAGAGCAGAAGCTAGCGAGCGAAAAATGAAAGAAAAATAAGGGGTTTGATAGGGAAGGAGCCTTACTTCAGGAACTCAGTGGCCATCTTGGAGGCAGCCACTGCGTCGTAGGTCCAGCCATCGGCGCCGATCTGGTCGGCGAACTCCTGGGAGGTAGCACCGCCACCGACCATGGTGACGATCTTGCCCTTCAGGCCCTCCTCCTTCAGCATCTTCTCCATCTCTTTCATGCCCTCAAGGGTGGGGGTCATCAGAGTGGACTCGGCGATGATCCTGGCGTTGGTCTCCTTGGCCTTCTCGACGAAGTCCTTGATGGGGACGTCCTTGCCCATGTCGATGACAGTGGCACCGGTACCGGTGACCATGGCCTTGACGATGTTCTTTCCGATGTCGTGCACGTCACCCTCGACGACGCCCAGAACGACGGTTCCGGCACCAGCGCCGCCCTCAGCCTGCAGCATGGGCAGGACCAGGTTCAGACCCTGGTAGAGGGTGTTAGCGGAGAGCAGAACCTGAGGCAGGTAGTACTCCTTGTTCTCGTACTTCTCACCGACGATCTCCATGGCGCCAGCGAGGGCCTCGAAGATAATCTGGTTGGGCGTGGCACCAGCGTCCAGGCAAGCCTGGGTGGCGTCTTTGGCCTCTTTGATCTTTCCCTTAACTACAATCTCTATTAACGCATCCATTTCCGCACTCATTACACGTTCCTCCTGTGAAACGATGTTGAATCCTAGTATGAAAGTGTTCTTAATAAAGGCTCTTATGGATGGATGTAGCATCCATAGAAACGAATGGGTGACGGGTCTGGATTTGACCCCTCAAGTCTGCCTAAACAGCAGCGGATCGAGGCTCCCGAGGGGCAGCAGCCCGATCTCGCTCAGAGCGCAGACCTCGAGCTCCTCACTGCCGACCTCCGCCAAGGCCGGGGACATGAAGCCTCCGCCGCTGAGCCCGATGTCGTTTCCGCCCGAGAAGCGGCTGAAGGAGGGTATCACTATCACACCGGCCCTCTCCGACCACAGGAAGCAGGGCAGCTTCACGCTCGCGCCGGTTGCGTCGCGGATGCGCAGGGAGGGGTGCTCGTGACCGATCACCACCGGGCGGACGCCGCTGTCCTCATGGCCGTGCTCGAGGCGGAATCCGGCGATGTCTAGGGAGTCGTGCATCTCGAAGCGGCTGCCGGCGATGACGTTCTGCAGATAGTTGTCGTGGTTGCCCCTCACCAGCAGCGGGCGAGCGGTCTCGGCGATGAGCTCCAATATAGACATTATATCACGGCGGCACTCCCCGTCCGGTCGACGGAAGTCGTGCTTCACATCTCCGAGTATGACCACCGTGTCCGGCTCGTGCCGGTCAAGGCAGCGGTGAAGGGACTCCCGTATGCCCAAGGTGTTGATGCGCGGGAGGTGCACCCCCTCCGACTCCAACGAGCTCTCGTATCCCAGGTGAAGGTCGGAGATTATCATCGTCGAGTCGTCGAGGATGAGGCAGCGGTCGTTGCTGAGCCTCACTCCCGGCATGATGTCTAGGCACTGCATCGCTTCAACCAATGCGACGGACCTGATAAACCATTCACCTCTACCATGTAGAGTCGAAAGATATTCATGCTCACTTCAGAATGGCTCGGGCATGTTGCGCAAGACCTTCCAGATCATACCCCGCGTCGGCCCGGCGAGGGAGCGCTCCCTCTGGGAGGCCGGAATTGGCGACTGGGAGGATTTCCGCAGCTCCCCCCGCGTCCCCGGCTTCGGAGCGGAGCGAAAGGAGAGGGCCGACTCACTTCTGAGCGAGGCGGAGGACATGCTGGAAGGATGCCGCTGGAGGGAGATCTCCTCCCTGCTGCCGCGACGGGAGCAGTGGCGCCTCTACCCTGAGGCCCGCAAGGACGCCGTCTACCTGGACATCGAGACCGACGGCCTGGGCCACGACTCCATCGTCACCGTGGTCGGACTGCACCGCAACGGCAGAACCGACGCCCTGGTGAGGGGGGAGGGACTGGACGTCGCCTCTCTGCGCGAGCTCCTGGAGGGTGCCTCCATGCTGGTCACCTTCAACGGCAGCTGCTTCGACCTGCCGGTCCTCAGACAGAGCTTCCCCGGCTTGGACTGGGAGCTACCCCATCTGGACCTGCGCTTCGCCTGCCAGCGGGTGGGTCTCAGCGGCGGGCTGCTGAGGGTTGAAAGGGCGCTGGGGCTGAGCCGTGACGATTCCCTGGAGGAGATTGACGGCTTCGAGGCCGTGCGGCTCTGGGAGCGCTGGCGGAGGCGGGGCGATCGGGATGCCCTCGACCTGCTCACCGCCTACAACCGGGCCGACACCGCCAACCTCGAGCCCCTGGCAGAGATTATATATCCCCGACTTGTGGGCAGCTGTCTGGAGTGCTGAGATCGATGTCAAACTACGATGAACTTCTTTCCCTGGCGCGGGAGGCCTCCAAGGCCGTCCTCGCCGCCGGTGACGTGCTGGTGCTCTCCCATATCGATGCTGACGGCATCACGGCCGCCGCCATCGCCAGCGCTGCCCTGCAGAGGGCAGGGAAGGAGCATGAGGTCATCTTCGCCAAGAAGATGGACGATGAGGCGGTGGAGCGGGTGAACAACTCCGGTGCCGACCTGGTGTGGATACTCGACTTGGGCTCCAGCGCCGTCTCGCGCCTGCGGCACCCGCAGGTCCTGATCACCGACCACCACGTCCCCGAGAAGGACGAGGCGGGCGGCTTCGCCGTCGCCGACAATGTCATTCACGTCAATCCCCATCTCTTCGGCATCGACGGTGGGCAGGAGATCTCCGGCGCCGGGGTCGCCTACCTGGTGGCGAGGGAGATGGACCCCTCCAACATCGAGCTGGCCCACCTGGCGGTCGTCGGCGCTTGCGGGGACTTCCAGGACTCCAGCACCCGCCGCCTGGTCGGCTGCAACCGGGACATCCTGCAGGACGCCATCACCATGGGAGATGTGGAGGCCCAGGAGGACCTGCGCCTCTTCGGCCGCGAGACTCGAAACCTCCCACAATACCTGCAGTTCGCCAGCGACCCCCTCATACCGGGGCTAAGCAACAACAACACCGCCTGCCACCGCTTCCTGGAGGATCTCGGCATCGAGCCCCGCCAGCGCGGGCGCTGGAGGAGCTGGAACGACCTGGACGAGGAGGAGAGCGAGAGGCTGCGGGAGGCGCTGCAGCATCAGGTCCGCAGCCAGGGCGGGGACCCGGAGGAGCTGGTCGGCGAGGTCTACACCCTTCCGCAGCACCCGCAGGGGAGCGAGATGCGCGACGCCAAGGAGTACGCCACCCTGCTCAACTCCTGTGGCCGCTACGATGACGCTCCGGTGGGGCTGCGCATCTGCCTGGGCGACCCCAAGGCGGTGCGGGAGGCGAGGGAGAACCGCAAGGAGCACCGCAAGCAGCTCTCCATGGCCCTGAACATGCTGCGGGGCGAGGGGATGCTGAAGGAGAAGGGCTGGGTGCAGTTCTTCCACGCCGGGGGCGAGATAAAGGAGACCATCGTCGGCATCGCCGCCGGGATGCTCCTGAGCTCCGAGGGCGTGCGGCGGGACATACCCCTGATCGCCTTCGCTCACTCCGACGATGGGGAGGTGAAGGTCTCCGCCCGCGCGGACCGCTCCCTGGTCGACAGGGGCCTGGACCTCTCCGCCGCCATGAAGGTGGCGTCGGAGCTGGTGGGAGGCTTCGGCGGCGGTCACAACGTCGCGGCCGGCGCCACCATCCCGCGAGGGAAGGAAGAGGAGTTCCTCGACATCGTGGAGGACATAGTCTCCGCTCAGATCATCTGAGCAAGGTCATGAGCACCGCCTTCTGGGCGTGAAGGCGATTCTCCGCCTGGTCGAAGACCGCGCTCTGCGGGCCGTCCATGGCCTCGGCGCTGATCTCCTCCCCCCGTATCGCGGGTAGGCAGTGCATGACTATGCACTTAGGGTCGGCGATGTCCAGCAGCGACTGGTTGATCTGATAGGGCGAGAAGAGCCTGCGGGCCTCGTCGGGGGAGAGGGTGTCTCCCATGGATATCCAGACATCGGTGTAGAGCACGTGGGCGCCCTTGCAGGCGGACTTGGGGTCGCTGTCGAGCGTGATGCTGCATCCTCGCAGCGCGGCGATGTCCTGGGCCTTCTCCAGCATCTCCTGGTTGGGGCTGCGGCCCTCGGGGCAGCAGGCCACCATGTCCATGCCGGTGAGGGCGGCGCCGAGGAGGAGGGAGTTGCAGACGTTGTTGCCGTCTCCCAGGTAGACCATCTTCAGGCCCTGGAGGTGCTGGAAGCGCTCCCGGACGGTGAGGAGGTCGGCGAGGATCTGACAGGGATGCTCCAGGTCGTCCAGGCCGTTGATGACCGGGATGCTGGCGCTGGCGGCCAGCTCGACCATCATCTTGTTCTCGAAGGCGCGATACATGATGCCGTGAACGTAGCGGCTGAGGACCTTGGCGGTGTCGGATATGGACTCGCCGCGACCCAGCTGCATGTCGTTGGAGCTGAGGTACATGCCCCGGCCGCCGAGCTCGCTCATGGCCACCTCGAAGGAGACCCTGGTGCGGGTGCTGGACTTCTCGAAGATCATGGCCAGGGTCTTGCCCTCCAGGGGCGTTTCGTGCTGACCGCGCTCCGCCTTGAGTCGGGCGGCGAGGTCGATCAAGCCCTCGATGTCGTCGCGCATGTCGAGGACGGAGACTAGGTCCCTCTTCATGGGCCGGCTTACCGACTTCCGTCTATTAACGCTTTCGTCGTTGCCATCTGGCCCTCGCGGCGGGATGATGTTTGAAGGTCGCCGCTGCTGCGAGCATGGCCTCTTTTCGCAGTGCGATATTGAAACCCAGGACTGCCGAGAGAGGCCTTTTCCCCCAGTCTCCCGATGAAGCGGATTTGGAGGGATGAGAAAACCTTTATCTATGGCAACGCATTCAACGTCAAATTCATGGCCGGGGTAGGGTAGCCTGGTTATCCTTGAGGGTTGTGGACCCTCTGACTCGAGTTCAAATCTCGGTCCCGGCCCCTTTATTCTATCATTCTCATGGAACATCTAAATGTAAAAGCCTCCATGGAAAGCACAGGTGATGATTAAGATGGGATGGAAAGGGAAGCTTAGCAAGATTGACGAGTACCGCTGGAAGATACCGAAGGGGACCGTGGGATGCATGCGCACCGACGCGCTCATCTTCGCTTCTGAGGAGATGATCCCCTCCATCCTCGAGGACAACGCCCCGCTGCAGGCCGCCAACGTCGCCTGCCTGCCGGGCATAGTCGGCGACTCCCTGGCCATGCCCGACATCCACTGGGGATATGGCTTCCCCATCGGCGGAGTGGCCGCCATGGACATGGAGGAGGGCGTGATCTCCCCCGGAGGCATCGGCTTCGACATCAACTGCGGCGTCCGCCTCATCGGCTGCTCCCTCAGCGAGGAGGAGCTGCAGCCCCGCGTCAAGGAGCTGGTGGACGCCCTGCACAAGGCCGTTCCCTCCGGGCTGGGCTCCAAGGGCGGCAACATGCTAAGCGAGAAGGACATGGACGACGTGCTCCGCCTGGGCTCCCGCTGGACGATTGAGAAGGGCTACGGATGGGAGGAGGACCTCCCCGCCACCGAGGAGGAGGGCAGCATGGCCGAGGCCGACCCCTCCCGGGTCAGCGACAGGGCCCGCAAGAGGGGCATGCCCCAGCTCGGGTCCCTGGGCTCCGGCAACCACTTCCTGGAGATCGATCGCGTGGAGGATATCTTCGACGAGAAGGCCGCCGCGGCCTTCGGCCTCCGGAAGGGGGACGTCGCCATCAGCATCCACTGCGGCTCCCGCGGCTGCGGGCACCAGATCGCCACCGACTACCTCCGCAGCATGGAGAGGGGGATGAAGCGTCGGGACTACAAGCTCCCCGACCGGCAGCTCGCCTGCGCCCCCATCCGCTCGCGGGAGGGGGAGGAGTACTTCCAGGCCATGTCCTGCGGCGCCAACTACGCCTGGGCCAACCGGCAGATGATCACCCATGCGGTGCGGGAGTCCTTCGAGAAGGTCTTCCAGGCTGACGCCGAGGACCTGGGCCTGCGCCTGGTCTACGACGTGGCGCACAACATCGCCAAGAAGGAGGTTCACGAGGTCGACGGCAGGAGGCGGGAGCTCCTGGTGCACCGCAAGGGCGCCACCCGCGCCTTCCCCGCCGGCCACTCCGACCTGCCGCCCATCTACCGCGACGTGGGGCAGCCGGTCATCGTTCCCGGCGACATGGGCACCGGCACCTACGTGCTCAAGGGCATGGACGGCGCCATGCGGGAGAGCTTCGGTTCCAGCTGCCACGGCGCTGGCCGGCTGATGTCCCGCCAGAAGGCCATCAGCAGCTTCGACGCCTCCATCATAAGGCGGGAGCTCCGCGAGCGGGGCATACACGTGCGCAGCGGCACCACCCAGTCGCTCCTGGAGGAGGCTCCGGACGCCTACAAGGACCTTGACGTCGTGGTGGACGTGGTCTGCGGGGCCGGACTCACCGGCAAGGTGGCCCGGCTCACGCCGATAGCCGTGATAAAGGGATGATCATCCGAAGATGACCTTGGAGGCGGCGCGAGCCACCTCCTCCCGATGCTCCCCGGGACAGGACACGAGAAGGGTCCAGTCGTGGACCTCCCGCGACTGGAGGGCCTTGGCCAGCGGCGAGTGCCGCGTGATGGGCCGCACCCTCTCCCCGTCCCAGATGGGAATCTCGGTCTTGCCGGACTGGAGCATGCAATACAATGAAGAGCGGGAGGGCAGGTCGATGATGACCTCCGACTCCCGCAGCCCCGCCTTCTGGGCGATCTGGGCCTCCACCTCCTTGCGCCGCTCGTAGTCGCATATGGCGGCCAGCGCCTCCCGCTGGCTCTCGGACGTTGAGACGGTGCTGAGGCTGAAGGCCTTCTTGTAGAGGCGACGGCGCAGCAGGGAGCGGGCGATCTTGCCGGCGTCCCCTTCCTCCTCCAGGAGGGCGCAGAGCA
>CAYXFQ010000024.1:0-13893 GCA_964464345.1 uncultured Methanomassiliicoccales archaeon
GGTGGTCTTCCCGGCGCCGTTGGGCCCTATCAGCCCGAAGATCTCCCCTTTCGGCAGGTTCAGGTCCACATCAGCGACGGCATCTAGGTCACCATAGGATTTATTCAAGCCTCTAATGCTAACTCCGCCGTCCATGTCGAAAGGTAGCGGTCCCCATCATATAGGATTATTTCCCTAAAATAGCTCGAAGGCGGCGGCGAGGGCGCCGTTGACGGCGTCCGACTTCCGGTCCCCGCCCCCGACGATTATGATGTCCCCCTCCTCCATGTCCACGTTGTAGCGGATGGCGTTGGCGAGAGAGGGCCTCTCCTGATCGACGTTCCAGTTGGGAGGCATGAAGAGCACCCCGTCCCGCATCATGATGGTGGTGCAGCCGAGGGAGCCGGCCTTGATGGCTGCGTCCCGCTGCTGCATGCCGTTCTCGATCTTGTGGGCAACGCCCTTCACCAGGACCGCCTGCTGATGCTCGCCCACGACCAGGTTGCCGATGCTGAGGTTGAGGACTCGCATCGGGAGCTCCTCCAGGAAGCCTAGGCCGGTGCGGGTGATCACAATCCCGGTCTGCTTGACCTCGATCATCTCCCAGTCCCGGAGGGTCTCGATGATTCTGCGCATGCTCCCCTCCCCTATGCCGACCTTTGAGGCCAACCGCTTGCGGCCAATGCGGCGGCCGTCGGATATCAGGTGCAGGGCCCAATAGACATTGTAATCCGTGAAGCGAAACCGGGGTCCGAACTGGGGGGCCTCGATGATGCGCATGCCCTTTGATAGCATGGAGGCCATTCATAATCGATTCGGTCTCCGTCCCACGACGAGGGCCGAAGAATCAAAAAATAAATAACAGAGTTAAATATTCGTAAGCGAATATCAGTCTTCTATGGCGATGAAATTTCCCCCCGCATCCGATATACGGAAGTTGAGGAAGAAGCTTGAGATCACTCAGGCGAGGCTGGCGGCGCTCTCGGGAGTGAGCCAGAGCACCGTCGCCAAGATCGAGAGGGGGACCATTTCCGCTCGCTACGAGACGGTGGTGAAGATTTTCGAGACCTTGGACGAGCTCTATCGCAGCGGCGAGAAGGACAAGATCGCCTCTGACGTCGCGTCCAAGGGCGTGGTGACCATCCAGTGCACCGAGAGGGTGCGGGCGGCCTCCGAGCTGATGAGGACCACCGGCTTCTCCCAGCTGCCGGTGATGAAGGGGGACGTCCCGGTGGGATCGATCTCCGAGAGGAGCATCCTGGACCTGATACGTCAGGGCAAGACCATGGAGGAGATGGGCGAGATGACCATCGCCCGAGTCATGGAGGATTCCCTGCCGGTGGTGAACGACAACACCCCCATGGAGAACATCACCTCCCTGATGTCCAACAGCAACGCCGTCCTGGTGGCCCGCAAGGGAAGGATAGTCGGCCTGATAACCAACGCCGACATGCTGAAGCTCATCTGAACGGCAGCCTTATCGACAGTAGGTCGTAGGCAACGAAGCACTCCGGGAATATCGCCCCGGCCTCCCGCAGCAGGGGCTGCGGATTCTTGTAGCGGCTGCTGATGTGCGTGAGGGCGAGGGATCGGGCCCGCGCCTCCTTGGCCACGCTCGCCGCCTGGGAGGCGGTGCTGTGACCGTGCTCGGCGGCCAGCTCCTCCTGGTCGTCGCCGAAGGTGGCCTCATGGATTATCATGTCTGCTCCCCGCGCGGCCTCGGCCAGCTGCATGTTGGGAAGCGTGTCGCCGGAGTATGCGACGACCCTTCCCGGGCGGGGGGGGCCGCGGTGCTCGTCCGGATCGATGACGATTCCCTCCCACTCCACCCTCTCTCCCTGCTGTATGCGGGAGTAGAGCGGACCCTCCGGAACGCCAAGGCGGAGAAGGGACTCCCTGTCCAGCCGCCCGGGGCGGTCGTTCTCGCGGAAGATGAATGACAGGGCGCCAGGGACATGCAGGGCGCCGAGCGCCTGGATGCGGAAGCCGGGGCCCTCCAGGACGTCGCCGTCCTGCATGGTCTGGACCTGCAATGGGAAGGATATGCTGGCCTGGCACATCTCCATCATGTGGCCCAGTGCCTCCTCCAATCCCGGCGGGCCGGCAAGCGTGAGGGATCGATCCCTGCCGGAGAGGCTCATGGTCTGCAGAAGTCCGGGGATGCCTAGGATGTGGTCGCCATGCAGATGGGAGACCATGATGCGCTCGACCTTCATGAAGGACAGTGGGGAGAGCATCAGCTGCCTTTGAGTTCCCTCCCCACAGTCGAAGAGGGTGATGTCGGGGCCGTGGCGCAACGCCACGCAGGGAAGCGATCGCTCCCGCGAGGGGATGCTGGCCCCAGTCCCAAGAAAGACCAGCTCGAGGTTCACAGCCAGCAAACCGCCTGCGAGATGAAGATGATGCAACGAGCGACTAGCGCCCGAGGGTCTCCAGGACCCGGTCCTTCTTGGTCGCCTTCTTGAACTCGCGGTAGTGCTCGCGGCAGAGGGCCGCCTTCCGGCCGCTGCCCTCCTTCAGGGAGAGCCCGGACTCCAGGACCTTCTTGGCCGTGATGGACCTCTCCGCTTTGGACTCGCACCCGGAAATCACACAGACCGGGCCGTCATTGCTGCTTGCCATGGTCGCCTCATGGCCCCGGAGAGATATATGGCTTTCCGGAGCCTTAGCTGGCAAAGATAAAAATGCAGGTGGGGTCATGGAGGGAGCGATGGTCAAGATTTCTCCCTCCATGCTCTCCGCGGACTTCTCGCGGCTGGGCGATGAGCTCAGGAAAGTTGAGGAAGCGGGCGCCGACTGGGTGCACATCGACGTCATGGACGGCATGTTCGTGCCCAACATCACCATCGGCCCGCAGGTGGTGGGAGCTCTCCGGCCCCTGTCCAAGCTGCCCTTCGACGTGCACCTGATGATCGTGGAGCCGAAGCGCTACGTCCGCGACTTCGCCGATGCTGGCTCGGACATGATCACCATCCATGTAGAGGCGGAGGAAGACGTCGAGGAGACCTTGGAGCTCATCCGCAGCCTGGGCAAGAAGGCGGGGCTCTCCCTGAACCCCGACACTCCCTTCTCGGCTGTCGAGCCGTACATGCACCTCCTCGACCTGCTCCTGGTCATGACCGTGCAGCCCGGCTTCGGCGGCCAGTCCTTCCGGACCTACTGCCTGCCCAAGATACGAGAGGCCCGGGACTACGTGGACTCCCGCGGCCTGCGGGTGGAGATCGTGGTGGATGGCGGGGTCAACCGGGAGACGGGCCAGGCCTGCGTGGAGCACGGCGCCACCGTCCTGGCGGCCGGGAGCGCTCTCTTCGGCAAAGAGGACATGGCGGCGGAGATAGCCCTCTGGCAGTCCTTCGGCAAGCGCAAAGCTTAATCTATCCCGTGAGAATTGGATGGGCGGTAACATGGGAATGAGAAAGGACCCTTTCACGCTCACATTGCTCATTATCGCCATATCGCTGGTGCTCACAGTGGGCAGCCTCCTCTTGGATGCCAACATCATCATCAGCATAGGGCTGCTGATGTGGACCTTCATCGTCATCGTTCTGGGCTACGTCGCCTATCACCCGCGGGAATTCGGCGAGGTCTGAGAGAGTGGGAGTCAACATCTCCGCCCTCATCGAGCCCCGGAGCCTGGAGCTGGAGGACCTGCGCTCCAAGGGCGTGGCCATTGACGCCCACAACGTGATTTATCAATTTCTTTCAATAATAAGGCAGCCGGACGGCACCCCGCTCAAGGATGAGCAGGGGAGGGTCACCTCGCACCTCTCCGGCCTTCTCAACCGCAACGCCAACCTCCTGGAGAGCGGCATATCCCCCTGCTACGTCTTCGACGGCCGACCGCATGAGCTCAAGGCCGACACCATCGAGGAGCGGCGGGACCGCAGGGCGCAGGCCCTGGAGGACTGGCGCCAGGCCCAGGAGGAGGGCGATCTGGAGCGAGCCTTCAGCAAGGCCTCCCAGTCCTCGCGGCTGACCTCCGACATCCTGGAGTCCTCGCGAGAGTTGCTCCAGAGGTTGGGCATACCCATCGTCGACGCTCCCGGAGAGGGAGAGGCGCAGGCCGCCCACATGAGCCTGAAGGGCGACATCTACGCCGCCGGCTCCCAGGATTACGACACATTGCTCTTCGGCGCGCCGCGCCTGGTCAGGAACGTGGCCTCCACCGGCCGCCGTCGCCTGCCCGGAGGGCGGGGCTACAAGACCGTCAGCGTGGAGCTCATCGAGCTGGACGAGCTCCTGGACGCCTTGGGCATCGACCGCGCCCAGCTGGTGGACATGAGCATCATGATCGGCACCGACTTCAACGACGGCATACACGGCATCGGCCCCAAGCGGGGGCTGAAGCTCATACTCGAGCACGGAGACCTGCCCAGCGCCCTCAAGAGCATCGGCCAGGAGATTGAGCATTACCAGGAGATCAGGGACATCTTCCTCGGCGGCAGCTACGCCGAGGACTACGACCTCCGCCTCACTCGCCCGGACCGGGACGCAGTCAAGGAGCTTCTCTGCGAGGAGCATGGCTTCGCTCCCGGCAGGGTGGACTCCGCCCTGAATCGCATCGAGACCGCCCTCGACAAGGAAGAGGACCGTCGCCGTCAGCGCACACTGGACCAGTGGTTCTAGCTCGCCAACTTTATATCTCAAATGAGGTTACACCAGAGGATGCCGGGCCATTTGCCAGGCAGGGAAGGGACGAGCGATGATAAAGCAGGTCCGACCTAATTACGACGCGCACACTATGGATATGGAAATCCAGGAGTTCTGGAGATCCACTGACGCTTATGAGAAAACCCGGGAGCACCGCTCCCGTGGACCAGACTTCTATTTCCTGGACGGGCCGCCCTACACCACCGGCTCCATCCACCTCGGGACCGCCATGAACAAGGTCCTCAAGGACGTCTTCATCCGCTACTGGCGGATGAACGGCCTCAACGTGAGGGACCAGCCTGGCTTCGACATGCACGGGCTCCCCATCGAGGTCAAGGTCGAGAAGGAGCTGGGAGTGCGCTCCAAGAAGGAGATCGAGGAGTTCGGCATCGACCGCTTCGTCGACACCTGCAAGAAGTATGCTCTGGACCTGCACAGGAGCATGACCGAGCAGTTCAAGGAGCTCGGCGTCTGGATGGACTGGGACAACCCCTACCAGACCATACGCCCCGCCTACCTGGAGGCCGCCTGGTGGACCATATCCCAGGCCTACAAGAAGAACCTGCTGGCCCTGGACAACCGCGTCCTCACCTGGTGCCCCCGCTGCGAGACCGCTCTCGCCGAGGCGGAGATCGAGTACTGGGACGAGGAGGACCCTTCCATATTCGTACGCTTCCCCCTGCGGGACGGATCAGCATACCTGCTCATATGGACCACCACCCCCTGGACACTGCCCGCCAACATGGCGGTCGCCGTTCACCCGGATGAGAGCTACGTCAGGGCCAGGATGGTCCGCGATGGGCAGGCCGACCAGTACATCATCATGGAGTCGCAGCTGGAGGAGGTCGCCGAGATGGGCGGCTATGGTGAGATCGAGATCCTCCAGACCTACAGCGGCAAGGAGCTGGAGGGGATTGCCTACATCCCGCCCTTCGACATCGCCACCGAGTTCCTGGGCCCGAGCGAGTGGACCCACAAGGTGGTTCTCGCCGACTACGTGGAGAGCGACAACACCGGGCTGGTGCACACCGCCCCCGGCCACGGCCCCGACGACTTCGAGACCGGTCGCCGTTACGACATCAAGCCCTTCTGCCCCGTGGACGAGGCGGGGCGCTTC
Organism: uncultured Methanomassiliicoccales archaeon; assembly: GCA_964464345.1. Taxonomy (GTDB): domain Archaea; phylum Thermoplasmatota; class Thermoplasmata; order Methanomassiliicoccales; family Methanomethylophilaceae; genus CAYXFQ01. The sequence continues at coordinate 5,747 of CAYXFQ010000024.1, forward strand.
ACCAAGGCCTTCTCCCAGTTCGAGGGACAGAAGGCCCGTCAGACCAATCACGCCATCGTGGAGGACCTCAACTTCCGGGGACTGCTCTTCCACGACATGCAGATCAAGCACCGCTACGGCCACTGCTGGCGCTGCCGCTCCTCCGTCATCTACCGGAACACCGACCAGTGGTTCATCAAGGTGGAGGACACCAAGGAGAAGATGCTCAGCGAGGTCGAGCGCGTCAAATGGACCCCGGACTGGGCGGGAAGCTCCCGCCAGCGCAACTGGGTCGAGGGAGCCCGCGACTGGTGCATCTCCCGCCAGCGCTACTGGGGGATACCCCTGCCGGTATGGGTCTGCGGAGACTGCAACGAGAAGAGGGTCATCGGCTCCTTCCAGGATCTCCGCGGCGGACGCGGCTACTTCGAGGGCATGGACCCCCACCGGCCCTGGATCGACAGCCTGAGCTTCTCCTGCCCCAGCTGCGGCGGGGAGATGCGCAGGGTCTTGGACGTCTTGGACGTCTGGTTCGACTCCGGCGTCGCCGCCTGGGCGCAGCTGGAGTATCCATCCAAGAAGAGCGAGCTCGAGCGCTGGTGCCCGGGCCGCTTCATCACCGAGGCGCACGATCAGACGCGAGGATGGTTCTACAGTCAGATCGCCGCCGGCATCATGTCCTTCGACCGGGCGCCCTACGACGAGGTGCTCATGCACGGCTGGGTCCTGGACTCCCGTGGCCAGAAGATGAGCAAGAGCCGCGGCAACGTCATCGAGCCCCTGGAGCTCATGGCGGAGCACGGCGTGGACTCCGTCCGCCTCTACATGATGCGGGCCAACGCCCCCTGGGAGGACACCGCCTTCCAGAGGGAGGGCCCCCGCAACGCCCGCAAGGTGCTGAACACCCTCTGGAACGTGGTCTACTTCGCCAGCACCTACATGGCGCTGGACGACTTCAAGCCGGAGACTGTCAGCATGCTGGGCATGGAGGAGCACTTCCGCAACGAAGACCGCTGGATGATCTCCAAGACCGAGCGCCTGGTGCGGGACGTCACCGAGCAGATCGAGACTCGGGAGCTGCACCGCGCCGCCCGCGCATTGGAGGAGTTCATACAGGAGGACCTGTCCCGCTGGTACGTCCGCCTCATACGCAACCGCATGTGGTCCGAGAAGGAGGACAAGGACAAGCTCGCCGCTTACTTCGTCCTCCACTACTCCATCATGACCGCCTCCCGGCTGCTGGCGCCGTTCTGCCCCCACATCACGGAGGAGATCTACCGGCACCTGGACGGCAAGCTACCCAGCATCCACATGGCCGACTGGCCGAACTGGAACGACGCCCTCATCGACGACAGCCTGGAGTACAGCATGAAGCTGGTGCAGGAGATCGTCGAGATCGGCGCCGCCGAGCGGCAGAAGGCCAGCCTCAAGCTGCGCTGGCCCCTCAAGAGGATGGTCATCGCCGGTGAGACCGGCATCGTCAACGAGTCGGTGGCCAGCTTCGAGAGCGTGCTCATGCAGCAGGCCAACATCAAGGTGATCGAGTACGTGGAGCCGGGGAAGACCTGGAAGGACATGCGCCTCCGGGTGATCCCCAACCCCCACGCCATCGGCAAGGTTTACCGCCAGTGGTCGTCCAAGATCGCCCGGCTGCTGGAGACGCGATCCCCGCAGCAGGTCAAGGATGCCGTGGAGCGCGGCGTCTACGAGATCGGCATCGAGGGCCAGATGCTGAAGATCGAGTCCAACATGGTCTCCTTCAGCTACGAGAACCCCGCGTCGGTCGTCAGCAGCGAGTTCAGCGGCGGAGAGCTGCACTTCGACTTCGCCCTCACTCCGGAGATCGAGGCCGAGGGCTACACCCGCGAGCTGATCAGGCGCATCCAGCAGATGCGCAAGGACCTCAAGCTCAACGTGGAGGAGTACGTCCGGACCGAGCTGCAGGCCCCCGAGAAGCTGGTGGGCTACTTCCAGGACTGGAGGGAGCACGTCATGAAGGAGACCCGCTCTCGCTCGGTCACCTTCAACGAGAGCCCGGAGGGAGACCTGGTCAAGGACTGGGACGTCGAGGGGCACAACATCCGCGTGGCCCTCAGCTCCCTACAGATGAGCGGGGGGTCCCAGGCCTTCACCGGCATGGACTTCCTCAGCCCCAAGGACCTGCTGGCCCTGAACCAGGCTGGACACTATGACATCGAGAGCCTGCAGGGACTGACCCACCAGGAGATCCTGGACATCCCCGGGCTGCGCATCGCCGAGGCCATGAAGATCTCGGACATCATCCACCGCCGCGAGGAGGTGGAGGAGCGCCCGGCCGCCAACGCCGGCGGGCCGAAGCCGCGCGAGCCCAGCGCCAGGCTGGAGCGCAGCAGCTACTACCTGATCAACAGCAAGAGCCCCAACAAGGGCATGGAGGCCCTGCTGCACTGCGACGCCGCTGGCATGGAGACCATGGTGGCCTCCAACCAGCAGAGGGCCAAGCTCCCCTTCTCGGACCGCCTGCCCAAGCTCAAGGCAGTGTGGCTGTCAAGCCTCGGGCAGGAGGGAGCGATGGACCCGCAGGACCTGGATGGCCTCGCCGCCATCATGGAGTCGTTCTACGACAACAGCGGCGGCGCCCTGCTCCTGGACGGCCTGGACTACCTGCTGCGCAGCAACGACTTCATGACCGCTCTGCGCTTTGTGCAGACGCTGCGGGACAGCGCCCTGGTGAACGCCGGCATACTGCTGGTGTCCTTGGACCTCTCCATGCTGGAGCCTCATGAGGCGAAGATGCTGGAGAAGGAAGTGGACCAGATCTTCTGAGATTAGGGTCCCCAGACCTCGAGGTCGAGGTGGGGCCTCTCCACTCCCGGGACGGTGTCACGGTCGGCGAGGTCCTCCTCCAGCACCCAGGCGCAGTCCGTGCTCTCCCAATTGAGGCAGGGCTCACCCTCCTCCACGGAGAAGAGCATGGGGTAGACGGTCCAGATGACATCGTCATTGCGGGCGAGGTAGCTCTCCGCCCTGCGGATGGGCACCCCGACCTTCAGGCCGGTCTCCTCGAAGATCTCCCTCTGCGCAGTCTCGAGGGGGCTCTCCCCCTCTTCCATGGTGCCGGTGAGCCAGCTCCAGCGTCCGGGGAATATCCCCACCTCGGGGGAGCGCTTGAGAAGGAGGGCCTTTCCATCCCTAACCAGTATGGAGGTGACGACACCTTTGGTGCCCAGCTCGGGGAAGGCGATCTCGCCCTTGTCCCCATCCACCTCGATCAGGTCGCCGTCCTTGATCAGTGAGAGGTCGATCTTGTCCACCAGAGGGATGGAGGATATCACCGCGCCGGTGGCGACGATGGTCTCCGCCTCCTCGTTGATTATGGCGGCGGGGGCCTTGCCCTTGACCTTGAGGTCGTACATGGTGAAGGAGCCGACGGTGGAGCCCTTCCCACGCGGGAAGACCATGATCTTGTCAGTGATGTTGGCATGCGGGGGAACCTGCAGGTCCCCGCTGGCGGGGTCCACCCCGCCCAGGAATCCGAAGTCCTCGTCGAGGACGACCGCCTTGCCCCGGGCCTTGCCGGGAGAGATGGCGCGTCCGGTCACGCGGTTCATAGCACCACCTCCATGAGGGCGTCGAAGGGGTCGCAGCGAACCTGCTGCCGGCAGAGGGTGGGGAGATAGTTCGCCGCCTTGGCGGAGTTGCTGGCGGTGCGCTCCCAGTGAACCTCGATTGGCGCGACCACCATGCAGGTGTCCGCCAGCACCGGGCCGAAGCGCTCCAGTATCGCCACCTCGTCCGGGCAGGCCTTGCGCACCTCCCGCGAGGTGCAGAACCATATGTCGACGTCCTTGACCTTTCTCTTGCCGTCCAGGAAGGCCGCCATCTCCTTCACCTCCTTGACGGTGAGGTGGGGGCAGCCGAAGGCCAGCAGCTCCGGGTCGTCGGTCTGCTGCAGGGAGGCGTGGGCCTCCTCCAGCTCCTTGGCGCCGATGTGGATGACCTCCAGCTCCGAGACGTCCTGCAGGCTGGCCTCGGGGGTGAAGTCCTCCACGTGGAACATCGCCACCGCCCCGGAGGCCGCCATCGCCGCCGCCAGGGTCTTGGCCTTCTCCACGTCCGGGCTGAGGCCGCGGAAGTAGGGGATGCCGTTGCCGATGGCCTTGCCGACTGCCTGGCCGAGCAGCGTGTATTGGAATGGGTCCTCCTCGATCTCCGCCTCGATGACGGCGGTGGGGCGGCGGTTCTCAGTCTTGTGGAGGCCGTAGTCGGCGGTCCTTCCCAAGAGAGCGGCCGCCAGAGCGCCGGGTCCGCCCTCGCGGTTGGTCCTGGCGCCGATGACCGAGTTGACGAATGAGAGGGCGGATGACTCCGCCCAGGCGACGTGGTCGCCGAGGCTGGGCACGTTCTCGCCCGTGTAGGGGGTGCAGGAGCAGCTGGTGCGCACCCCCATGCTGGCGTAGAGCTCGATGATCCTCAGCTGCCGGGAGGCGAAATGCTCCGGGACATGCATCTCCGACTAGCGCTCCCGATCCATGCAGAGGGGGTTCAGGGTGGCGGGGATCCGCACCTTGACGCCTTGGGAGATCTCCTCCAAGAAGGCGATGCCGCCCTCGCCAATGGTCTTGTAGGAGGCACCGGAGAGGTGTGCGGACGTGATGGGAACGAGGCCATCCGCCTCGTAAACCTTGCCAAGAGCAACCAACAGCTCCATGGCCTTCTGCAGACTCGGCCCCTCCTCTCCATCTAGAATGGACTGCTCCTCGCGGTTGAGATACATGCAAGCGCTAGGAATGTGTGGTGCAATCAAAACCCTTTCTGTTGTCTGCAGGGTAAATCGCCCTCGTATGAAAATGAGGAAAAGAGCGTCGACATCCGCCTTATTGCGCATAAGTTCCTTATAATTGGCAGAGTCATTTTGGATTATGGCAAAACAAGAGAAACTCATTCAGGATATCAAGGCCATTGCCGCCGAACATGGGGTTCCCATCATCGGCTTCGGCAAGGCCTCTGACATCGCGGACGTGAAACGCTACGGTCCCGACTCCTTTGACTTCCCGACCTTGATCTCCATGTCGGACCAGCTTCCCCTGGACGCCATCAAGGAGGCGAGGACCAAGCCCAGCATCGACCTGAGGGAATCCTACAAGGTGGTCAACAGGAAGCTCATGGGCACCTGCAACGCCATTCTGGAGAGGCTTGCCGAGGATGGCTACAAGGGCTACGTCATACACCCCGCCAACCGGCCGGATGCGGAGAACCTCCGCGGTTTTGTGTCCCTGAAGGCGGCGGCTAGAGTCTGCGGCCTTGGCTGGATCGGCAAGAACGGGCTTCTGGTCACCAAGGAGTTCGGACCCCGTCAGAGGAGCATCACCATATTCACGGACATGCCCTGGGACGGCGAGGTGGAGATGCAGGAGTGCCAGTGCGGGGACTGCCGGGCCTGCATCGAGAACTGCGCCCTGAAGGTCCTCAAGGACCAGCCGCCGTTCAAGTACCACCCCCCAAGCCGGGATGTCACCTTCGACTGGGAGAAGTGCGGCAAGTACGAGGCTCGCCTGGTCGGTGACGGCAGCAAGCCCGAGAAGGCCTGCGGCCGTTGCATAGCGCACTGCCCCCTCTCCTATCCGGAGTGAGGGCGAACTCCCCTGCGGGGGAGCTCAAACCCTTTAATTCATTATTTTAGATAGAAGGATGGCGGACCCGCCGGGATTCGAACCCGGGTTAGAAGCTCCGGAGGCTTCAGTGATATCCTGGCTACACTACGAGTCCGTGTGAAGTGGTTTGCCGCTTTGATGCGAAGCGGAGGTGGAATGCCGATCTGCGATCCTGCTCCCAGTGAGAGGGTGGGAGCATGCAGCGGCCTTTTGGACTCTACTTCTTCTTGAACTCGGTGTAGCCGCAGCGACCGCAGCTGCTGCGGTCAGCGTGCTCACCCATGAAGGTTCCAGGGCCGCACTTGGGGCAGCTCTGCTTCTTCAGGGTGATCTTGTCACCATCGAGCTCGTAGGCGTCAGCCTTGTTGAACTTCTTAGCCATCGTGATCACTCCTCAGGGGCCGGCTCGGCCTCAGCAGGCGCAGGCTCGTCGGCAGCGATGCCGCTTCTCGCCAGGAGGTACTCCCTCTCGAACTTCAGGGCGGACTCCTTGGAGTCGTACACCTTGGCGTAGCCCTTGGATATGCCCCTGCCGAAGAGGGACTCCATGTTGTGAAGGACCACCTGGTCGCTCTTGACTCCCATCTCCTTGACCAGGGCGCTCACAACTTCCTTGCGGGTCGGGGTGGGGGCGCCGCTGTGATCCACGCTGAAGCGGACCTCGGTCCTCTCCTGCAGCGGGTTCTTCTTTTTCTCGCTGATCTCTATCTTCATTCCAACTCCTCCAACTGTTTCCAGAGTTCCTCGGCCATGGCCCGGGTTTCCGCAGCAGTGGTCACTCGCATCATGCCCTGACCAGGCCAACCGTAGACGACGTGCATCCCCTCCGGGGCCAGAAGCAGGCAGGCCAGGGTGGCCAGGTCCTCCTCCCCCTCAACGTGGATGTTCGTCCTCTCTTTGCTCTCAAAAGCGTTTTCCAGGGCCTCGACGAGGTCCCGGCTTATGGTCCCGGCGGGATTGCTGACCCTTTGAACCGCCTCACCAGCGTCCTCAAGCATGGCGGCGAAGCGGGTCATCTCCCGCCTCTCGGTCATGCCGTCGTAGACGCAGATCTGCGGCCGGAGGCCCTCCTCCCACGCCGTGAGGGAGACCACGTCCCCCACGGTGACCAGTGAAGCTTGACTCATCTCTCTCAGTGCCTCGAGCTCCAGAGTCTCCCCGTAAGGCTTCTGAAGGGTCTCCCGCAGAGCGGGGGTCACCCTCCAGGCACGGGGACCCGGCATCTCAGCGCACCCTCAAAGCATACTTGCCATTGGCGCTAATGCTCATCCTCTTGGCGATCTCCGACTTCTCGAAGTCGGTCACCACCAGGTAACCCTGCCACTCCTTGGAGGTCTCCTCCCCACAGCGGGGACAGGCCTCATCGGCAGAGATGAAACTGCAATTCTTACAAGCGCGGGTCATGCCTGCTGCTCCTCCCTCTTCTTGCGATCCTCCTCCAGCCACTCCAGCTTGCCCAGTCCGGGCTGCCTCATGGTGAGTCCGATCTTGCTCTCGCGGGGGTTGCGCTCGTTCAGGGAGAGGGCCACTATGCGGGCCCGCACCCGGTCGCCAACCTCCAGCGTGCGGTTGGTGTCCTTGCCAACCAGCCTCTGGTTGTCGCCGTCGATGTCGATGCGGTCATCCATTATCTGGCTGATGTGCAGGAGCCCGTCCAGGGGGCCGAAGCGCACGAATGCGCCGAACTTGAGGATCTCGCAGACGGTGCCCTCTATGACCTCCTGCAACTTGGGCCGGAAGACCAGCTGCTCGTACTTGACGGTCTGATATACGGCGCCGTCACCGTGCACGATCCTGCCCGGGCCCACGGCCTCCACGTTGCGGATGAGGACGGTGAGGGAGTCTTCCGACTCCACCTGTCCCTCGAAAGACCTCCAGGTGAGCTCATCGGTTACTTTGGCGATGTCTTCCTTGAGATCAGAGGGGGGGATGCGCACCACCTTCTCAGACTTGGTCAACACATACATGGTAGATCCTCTCGAATAGTTCTGGATTATTGCACTCTTATTTAAAGGTTGACTACCAGCCTTAACAGTGGCCAGACGTTGAAAAGAATGAAAATGGAAGATGTTTGGTCCAGGCGTCTTCAGACGAACAGGACAGCGGTCACCAGGGAGATGGTGGCCAGGAGCTTCACCAAGACGTGGATCGAGGGTCCGGCGGTGTCCTTGAAGGGGTCACCCACGGTGTCACCCACCACAGCTGCAGCATGGGCAGGGGAGCCCTTGCCACCGTGGTGGCCTTCCTCGATGTACTTCTTGGCGTTATCCCAGGCACCTCCGCCGTTGTTCAGCAGGTTAGCCATGAGGATACCGACGATGGTACCGATCATGATCAACGCACCCACGGCTGCAGGGGCGTTGAAACCAGCGAAACGATAGATGAGACCCAGAGCCACAGGCACCACGATGGGCAGCATGGCCGGTAGGACCATGGCCTTCAAGGCACCCTTGGTGGCGATGTCCACGCACTGGTCGTAGCGGGGCTTACCGGTTCCTTCCATGATGCCGGGGATCTCGCGGAACTGTCTGCGGA
>CAYXFQ010000025.1:0-13641 GCA_964464345.1 uncultured Methanomassiliicoccales archaeon
CTGATGATGCCCTGATAAGGATATGAGCGGACGATATCCTCGTAGAGGATATCGTCAGCTCATATCCTTATCAGGTCATCATCAGGGAGGCGGCGGAGATCGACCGGGCCCGCGAGAGCATCAGCCTGAACGACCTGGAGCTGGAGATGTTCGCCGCCGCTGTTACTGCCCTCTCCCCAAGGAAGGTCTACGCCGACTGCGCCGAGCGCAGCGAGGATGCCTTCGGCCGCCGCCTCGGAGCCCTCCTTCCCTCCGGCACGGAGGTGCTGTCCAAGCATCACGCCGACCGGGACTTCCCGGCGGTCTCGGCGGCATCCATAGTCGCCAAAGTTCTGCGGGATCGGGCCATGGACGTCCTGTCGGAGCAGGCAGGGGAGGAGCTGGGAAGCGGATACCCCAGCGACCCACGCAGCATCGGGTTCTTAGAAAGATGGATAAATGACAAGGGATATCCGCCTCCATGCGCTCGAGCGTCGTGGGAGACCACCCGCCGCATCATGCGGCTGGGACGCCTGAGCAAAATAACGGATTGGTGAGAAGCGTATGACTATGCTCACGCCCCTGCAGGACATGGTGGACAAGTTCAACCGCAAGACTGCCAAGGACGAGGAACTGAGAACGGAGCTGGAGGGCATCGAGAAGAGGGTCAACCTCGACCTCGGCGAGGAGAGCTACCGCTTCGTGCTCGCGGACGCCAAGGCCGGCTCCCTGGAGATGGGACTCTTCGAGGAGGCGGACGTGACCATCACCTCCGACCCAGATACCATGATGAGCCTCATGGAGAAAACCCTGCGCCCGATGCGGGCCTTCGCCCAGAAGCGCTTCACCGTCAAGGGCAAATTGGAGGATCTCTTCCACCTGCGCAAACTCTTCTGAGTCTGGCGCATGATAAGTATAAATACCAAATCCATTTTAGGGGTATTACACAGCGGGGTGGGGTAGCCAGGATATCCCGTCGGGCTCATAACCCGGAGACCGGTCGTTCAAATCGACCCCCCGCTACCATTTTCCTCTTTTACCCATCTTAATATACCCACGTGGCGATTCCCTGCAAGGTGGAATATTGAAGGCTGTAATTCTCGCTGCTGGGCGTGGCACCAGGCTCTGGCCGCTGTCGGAGTCCTCCCCCAAGGTTCTCACCCCGGCGTCCAACCGTCCCATCATCGATTACGTGGTGGAAGCGCTGGTCAAGAATGACGTGCGCGACATCGCCGTGGTGGTGGGGCACCAGAAGGAGGCGGTCATAAGCCATCTGGGAGACGGCTCCAAATTGGGGGCGAGGATATCCTACTTCCTGCAGGAGCGGCCCCTCGGGACCGCCCATGCGTTGGTCTCCGCCCTCCCGTTCTTGGACGAGCCCTTCCTGGTTACCCCTGGTGACAACTTCTTCGATGCGCACCTGGTCAAGGATGCCATGGAGGCGGATGCCGACAACGTCATCATGCTCTCCCGCAGCGACAAGCCCAGCAACTACGGGGTGGTGAGCCAGGAGGGTTGCCGCGTGGTGGAGATCGACGAGAAGCCGCAGGACTCCCGCAGCAACGTCATCAGCACCGGCGTCTACCGTCTGCAGCCGGATGTAGCTAAGATCATACACGAGGAGGTCGAGCGGGGGGAGCACTCCCTGTCCTCGGCACTCAACCGCAACCTCTCCCGCCTGGACCTGCAGGGCGTCATGGCCAAAGGCATCTGGCAGGACGCCGTCTACCCCTGGGACCTGCTGCCCCTGAACCGGGCCGCCATGAGTATACGGGGCCAGACGCAGCTCGGCAACCTGGAGGAGGGAGTGGTTCTCCGCGGGCCGGTGCAGATCGGCCGCGGCAGCCGCATCCGGGCCGGATGCTACATCGAGGGCCCGGTGGTGATCGGCGAGGGCTGCGAGATCGGCCCCTACGTCAGCATCTTCCCCCACACCGTCCTCGGCAACGAGGTGCAGGTGGACCCTTACACACTCATCTCCGGCAGCGTCGCCCATGGCGCGGTGAGGATCGGCAGCCATTGCCACATCTCCCGCAGCATACTGGGCCGCAACACCAGTGTCGGCCCCGGTTGCTATCTGGCCTCCGGGCCCGCCACCATAGTGCGGGATGACAAGATCATCCACAGAGACGACATCGGCGGCATCATCGGGCCTGACACCAGCATCGGCGCCGGCGTCAGCCTGCGGCCGGGTGTCCAGGTCGGCAGCTCCTGCAAGGTGCTTGCCGGCGCAGTGCTCAAGGACAACCTCTCCTCCAACACGGAGGCGGTCTGATGTGCGGCATCGCCGGCTACTCCGGCGCCAGGGATGCGCAGGGCGTGCTCATGGACGCCTTGGAGCGACTGGAGTACCGCGGCAGCGAGTCCATGGGCCTGGCCATCGTGGACGAGGGCCTCAGCGTCTACAAGAAGGAGGGGAGAGCCTCCCTGCTGCGGGACAGCCTTCCCTCGATCTCCGGCAGCACCGGGATCGGCCACACCCGCTGGGCGGCCATCGGCGGCCCCAGCGAGGAGAACGCCCATCCCCTGCTCAGCAACGACGGGCGCATCGCCCTGGCCAGCAACGGCCTCATTGACAATCACATCGAGCTTCGCCGCAAGCTGGAGGGCGAGGGCTACGAGTTCAGCTCCGAGACCGACGCCGAGGTGCTGGTGCACCTGGTGGACCGCTACATGGACGGCGACCTGCATCGCGCCCTGCTGCGGGCCCTGCAGGACGTGAAGGGAAGCTACGCCGTCGCGGCGGTGGAGGAGGGGCGCGACCGCATCGTGCTGGCTCGCAAGGAGAGCCCTCTGGTCATCGGCATCGGCGTGGACGAGACCTTCATCGCCTCGGACATCAACGCCATGTCCAGCTACACCACCGACGTCATCCGCCTCCTGGACGGCGAGAGCGCGATCGTCAGCCAGGGCAAGGTGGAGATCTTCAGCCCTGAGGGAAAGCCGGTGCAGCGGGAGCCGCACAGCGTCAGCCGCAGCAAGGAGGATCGCGGCAAGGCGGGCTTCGACCATTACATGATCAAGGAGATATTCGACCAGCCCGGCAGCGTCCGGGCCACCCTCCTCAGCCATCTGGACAGCCTGGAGGAATCGGACCTCCTCCGCGATGTCCGGCCGCGGGACGTGCGCATAGTCGCCTGCGGGAGCTCCTATCACGCCGGCCTGGTCGGAAAGTACGTTATCGAGGAACTGGCCCAGGTACCGGTGTCCGTGGAGGTGGGCTCCGAGTTCCGATACTCGCCCCGCACCGACGGCAACCCGCTGGTCATCCTCATCAGCCAGAGCGGCGAGACCGCGGACACCCTGGCCGCCTGCCGAGAGGCGACCAGGCGCGGCAGCCGAACCCTGGCCATCAGCAACGTGGAGGGCTCCCAGCTCACCCAGGAGGCCAACTTCTCCCTGCTGACCATGGCAGGGACGGAGATCAGCGTCGCCGCCACCAAGACCTTCACCGCCCAGCTCACCGCCCTCTACCTGGTGGCGCTGAAGCTGGCATTCAACCTGAGGACTCTGGACGAGATTCACCTCAGGGAGCTGAAGACCCAGTTCCGCAGCCTGCCCACCATCATCGAGCAGGTCCTGGAGAGGGTGGACCGCCTCCAGCCGGCGGTGGAGATGCTCCTGGAGTCCGAGCACGCCTTCTTCATCGGCCGCGGCCGCTGCTACCCGTGCATGCTGGAGGGCGCCCTGAAGCTCAAGGAGGTCTCCTACATCCATGCCGAGGGTTACGCCGCCGGGGAGATCAAGCACGGCCCGCTGGCCCTGCTGGACGAGAGCACCCCCTTGATAGCGGCCTGCCTGGAGGGACCTGGCTACGACCGTATGCTCTCCAACGTCAACGAGGTCGCCGCCCGCGGCAGCCCGGTGCTGGTGCTGGCCAGCGACGGCGACGAGGAGGCGGGCTCCCTCGGAGACAAGGTCATCTACATGCCCCGCTGCCCGCCATTGCTGGCGCCGGTGCCGCTGACGGTCCTGCTGCAGCTGATCGCCTATCAGGTCGCCAATGCCCGCGGCCTGCCGGTGGACCAGCCCCGGAACCTCACCAAGAGCGTCACCGTGGAGTGATCAGCGGATGGCCTGGGAGCAGGCCTCCAGTCGGGAGCAGTTCTGGCACTTCCCCCTGCGCTGGTGATTGCGGCGAGGCTCGCCCCCGCCCAGGGCGGCGTCCATCTCCTGGAGCTTCAGCTTCACCAACTGCTCCAGGCTCTCATCGAACTCTATCTCGAAGTCCTGGCCGGGATAGCGCAGTATGCCGACCTCCACTCTCGGCCCGAAATGCTCCGAGGCCAGGAGGCAGTAGGCGCCTATCTGGAGCACGTGCGAGAAGAAGGGCCCGCGAGGGGTGCGCCCGGTCTTGAGCTCCAGGGGGACGTAGATGCCATCCTTCAGGAGAACCAGGTCTGGCCGCCCGCAGAGGCCGATGTCCCCCCTGACCATCAGAGGCGAGCTCTCCTCGCCGACGTAGACCACGTCGCCATCCAGGCCCATGCGGCCGACCACGTTGCGGGTGCGGCAGCGCTGGCGGAAGCTCAGGAAGCCCACCAGCAGCGAGAGGGCCAGCCAGAAGAGGGCCAGGAAGCCGTAGACCCACTCCGAGACGCTGCCCATGAGCATGATGCCCAGGATGTTGAAGGAATAGAGCAGGATCACCACGCCCAGCACCGCCATGACCGCGTCATGGAACTTGTCGGATATCTCATGGCGGCGGCGCAGCACATGGGCCAGCATGAAGCAGGACAGCAGCACCCAGAAGAAGCCGAAGGCGAAGAAGAGAAGGCGCTTGGCCTCGGGAGTGGTGCTGGGGATGAAGATGAGGAAGATCAAGGCGGCGTTCAGGAACACCAGCGTGGAGATGAAGAGGGAGATGAGCATCTCCCGCTCCTTCTCCCTCTCGCCGATCGCCTCGTGGTATCCCTGCGCGGCCTTGTCGTGATGGAGGACTCCTCTCTCGGTGTCCTCGTTCCAGATGTCCTCCTGGCGGCTCAGCCACCAGGAGACGGGACAGTAGCCGTACTTCTCTAGATCTCCTGCAGAGTGCATTCTTTCTCCACCAGCAGCTGCTCCAGGATCGATATGTCGGAGATGTGGACTCCCTCCGGCATCTCCAGGTCATCCAGGTGGCCGAACCAGTAGACGACCATCCCGGGGCCGAAGAGCTCGGTGTAGGGGACGAGCTGCTTGCGAGCGTTGAAGCGGAACTCGGCGTTGTCGCCGAAGGTGGCCTTGCTCTCAATCCAGTGGATGACCTTGCCGTCGATGATCACCGGCTTGTCGAAGAGACAGTCCGGAGTCTTGGGGAACTCTCCCCGCAGGTCCTCCTCGGTGCGGTAGCAGGCGTCCTGAGCGTCCAGCCAGTCCTCAAGGAGCTCCTCGCCCCAGTAGCCTCTCTCCCGCTGCTCCTCGTTGGCGGCGGGGGAGTAGATGATGTCCCTCTCGGTGACCTCGACTATCTCCTTCTTGATGCGCTTGTCCTTGATCTTCTCCGGCTCGCGGACCAGAGCCCAGAACTCCTTGCGGGAGTATCCCATGCCCAGGAAGATCTGCATGGCGGTGAGTATGGGCGGGAAGCGGCGGCGCTCGGCTATCTCCAGCAGGGTGCGCCCGTTCTTCCAGTCCTTGATCATCTGGTTGCGGCCCTTCTGGACCTTGTAGAACTCCTTCTTCACCCGGCGGGTGGTCTTCTGAGTGTAAAGAACGGTAAGGAGCTCCCGGTCCAGGCCCTTCTCACAGAGCGCGTCGATGTCCTCGGGATCGTTGAGTTTGTTGTATATGCTTCGATATTCTTGGAAATTCATGAGTTCTCCTCGCTGTAGTCATTCGCCCAGTTTCCGCAGGGCGTCGTCGGCGGCGGCGAGGGCCACGTCCCGGACCATGGAGGTCGGGGGGCAGTAGGCGTTCTCGAAGCGGCAGACGAAGTCGTCCACGGACACCCTCTCGGTGATGGCCGCGGTGAGCCAGTTTATGCGCCCGGTGACGTCCTCCCCAGAGATCATCTGGGCCCCCAGTATGAGGCGGCTGGCAGAGTCCACCAAGACCTTGACGGTGTAGGGGCTGCCGCCGGGATAGTAGCGGGCGCGGCTGTGTCCGTGGGCGATGCCACAGACCGCGTTCAGGCCGTACCAGGATGCCAGGCTCGCGGAGAGCCCGGTGCCGGCAACCTGGAGATCGCCGATCACCGAGACCCAGGGGCTGGCGACCGGGGAGTGCGCGGCGTTGCCGCCGGCGGCGTTGGTGCCGGCGACCAGTCCCTGGCGGACGGCGCTGGAGCCCAGCTGGCTCATGCTGGGGCCCGGGGCCACGGCGGACTGGCATTGCACCAGGTCGCCGGCCAGGTAGATGTCGGGAACGGGGCGGCCGCGGCTGTAGGGCTGCATGGAGGCGGAGACCGACACCCCTCCCAGGGAGCCGATGTCCAGGCCGAGTTCCTTGGGAATCTCCAAGTTGGCGCGAACGCCGGTGGCGAATATCGCCATCTCGCAGGGAATCTCCTCCCCGCCGGCCTGGACGGCCTCAACCTTCTTCTTCCCCAGAACAGCCTCGATGGGCGCCCCAAGGAGGAAGCGCACTCCCTCACCCTCCAGATAGTCCTGCAGCGGTGCCGCCATGTCCTGGTCGAGGATGCGGGGTACCACCTGATTGACCATCTCCACCACCGTGACCTCCTTGCCGGAGCGGCGGAGGGAGAGGGCTAGCTCCAGGCCTATAACTCCCGCGCCGATGACGGCCACCTTCTCAGTGGCGGCCATGGCGGCCTGGATGGCCTTGCCGTCGTTGATGGTGCGCACCACGAACACGTTTTCCAGGTCCTTGCCTGGCACCGGGGGGATGAAGACGCTGCCGCCGGTGGCGATCACCAGCGCGTCGTAGGGGACCTCCCTCTCGCCGGCGCGAAGCAGGCGAGCCTCGTGATCGACGGAGTCCACCCGAGTCTGGGTGAGCACCTCGATGTCCCTCTCCCGGCGGTAGTAGTCCGGGTCGTGCATGATGATGTCGTCCCATCCGGTGAGCCCCTCCAGGACCCAGGGTATGACGCAGGGGGAGTAGGCGATGTGCTCATCCTCCGTCACGATGGTTATCTCCGCCTTGGGGTCAGTTCTTCTGGCCGTGGAGGCGGCGGTCATGCCGGCAGCGCCGGAGCCGATGACGACTATCTTCCTTTCCATCTGTGCACCTTCCTCAAGGATAGGGGCGAAGATATTAAATTATTCATACGGTTGGCCGCCTGGAGAACCGTCATGAAGAGGAAGAGGCGCTCACCGCGGGAGCCGGAGGCTCTCTGGAAGGAGAAGGACATGTCCGGGGGCCGGACGGTGGACACCATGGTGCTCATCCTGAGGACCCAGGGGTGCAGCTGGTCTCGGGAGAGCGGCTGCAGCATGTGCGGCTACAACAGCGCCTCCGAGGCGGGGATCACGGCTGACGACCTGATAGCCCAGGTGGATGCGGCCATGGATC
Source organism: uncultured Methanomassiliicoccales archaeon (assembly GCA_964464345.1). Classification (GTDB taxonomy): domain Archaea; phylum Thermoplasmatota; class Thermoplasmata; order Methanomassiliicoccales; family Methanomethylophilaceae; genus CAYXFQ01. Next base: position 7,435 of record CAYXFQ010000025.1, read on the forward strand.
GCTACCGGGACGAGCCTTTCGTCAAGATCTACACCTCCGGCAGCTTCCTGGACGAGCGCGAGGTCCCTCTCGCCGCTCGGGAGGACATCGTCAGGCGCTTCGAGGGCGTGGAGAGGCTGCTGGTGGAGAGCCGCCCGGAGTTCATCTCCAAGGAGTCGCTGGCCAGCCTGCCGGCGCAGACCACCATGGCCCTGGGCATGGAGAGCGCCTCCGACCGGGTCCTGAGGGACAGCATCAACAAGGGGTTCCTGCTGGACGACCACCTCCGCGCCGTGAAGGCGCTGCAGGAGGCCGGGCTGGCGATACGCAGCTACGTCCTGCTCAAGCCCCCATTCCTATCCGAGCGGGCGGCGATGGCGGACTCCCTGGCCGCGGTAAGGCTGGCATCCGGCTACGCGGACGAGATATCGATCAACCCCCTGAACGTGCAGCGGGGGACCCTTGTTGAGAGGCTCTGGCGTCGCGGCGAGTACCGCCCGCCCTGGATATGGTCCCTGGCCACCGTCCTGGAGCAGGGGCTGGTCCCGGACGGGCCCCGCATCATGTCCTCCCCCTCCGGCGGGGGGACCAAGCGCGGCGTCCACAACTGCGGGAGCTGCGACAAGGATCATCTCAAAATCATCGAAAGGTTCTCATTCACGCAGGACCTGGACCTGCTGAGCGGACTCTCCTGCGACTGCCATGGTCGCTGGGAGAGGATGACGGAGGCCGAGGCCGCCCTGGGAACCTCCGTCGACCTGGACCGCGCTCTTGACGACGGGCTGGCAGTGTAAGGAGGCGAAAGCTATGGAATACGACATCAAGAGAGGCTGGTACAAGAACATCGAGGGCGACGCCCTGGCGGATCTCATGCGTGAGATCTTCGGCAACGTGAACGAGGACGGCGACGCGCTGGTCTCCAGCTACGGGGCATTGGTCGCCATCCGGGTCTGGGTGAAGGACAAGAGCAGCATGGAGATAGTCACCGAGGCTGCCAAGAGCCCCAGCGACGAGGAGATACTCGACACCAAGAGGAAGCTCAACCTCTTCACCGAGAAGGCCACCGGCTTCAACGCCAAGCAGCGCCGCGACCGGGCCAAGAAGAAGGCCAAGGACGGGACGCTCTGAGTTCCCCCCTACGGGGGAGCCGGCCGTATCATTTAAATATCAATTGACTATACGGAAGTTCATTGAACACGTAAGGCTGTTCGACCAGACGCCACTGGGCAATGCTTAGCACCCCAAATTCATGCTCATGTCGATGAATTCTTTGTCGAGATGAATGGGCGTCACGGTCGTTCCGATCCTCTACCGTGGACAAGAAACACGAACGAAATGGCGAGGTAAGCGAATAGCTCTCGCCGGGTGTGAGGAGATATCATGCCGCAAAGAAGACGTCCAAGACGAGGTTCAAAAGCATACGGTCCCCGCAAGCGGGCCGTCAAGCAAACCCCCAGGCTGGACTCGTGGCCTAGCAATGATGGTGCCCCGAAGGTCCAGGGATTCGCCGGTTACAAGGCGGGAATGACACACGCGCTCATAGTTGACAACAGGGTCAAGAGCACGACCACCGGCCAGGAGATCCAGGTCCCGGTGACCGTTCTCGAGGTTCCCCCTATGAGAGTTGCCGCGGTAAGGCTCTACGAGACCAGCGCCTATGGGATGAAGACCCTGGGCGAGGTTTGGGCCAGCGAGCTGGACCCCCTGCTCTCCCGCCGGCTCAGCGTACCTAAGAATCACAGCGAAGACTCGTTCGCCAAGTATGAGGGCGCCGACATCGAGGATGTCCGCCTCATAGCCTACACCCAGCCCAAGCTGGTCAAGGGAGTCCCCAAGAAGGTTCCCGACCTCATGGAGCTGAGGGTGGACGGCGGCAGCATCGAGGAGAGGCTGGACTTCGCCAAGGGACTCCTTGGCGAGGAGATCGGCATCGCCGACTTCGCCAACGATGGAGCGCTCATAGACGTCTCCGCGGTCACCAAGGGCAAGGGATACAACGGCCCGGTGAAGCGCTGGGGAGTCAAGCTGCTCACTCACAAGAACAGCAAGCACAGGAGGCTCGGCGGAAACCTGGGCCCCAAGAGGCCCGGCTACGTCCGGCCCACTGTGCCCATGTCCGGTCAGCTGGGATACCACCAGAGGACCGAGTTCAACAAGAAGCTCATCAAGACCGGGGAGAACGGCGTCGAGATCTCGCCCAAGGGCGGGTTCCTGCACTACGGCAACGTCGTGAACCCCTACGTTCTCATCCACGGCTCTGTGCCCGGACCGACCAAGCGTCTGGTCAGGCTGCGGGACCCGGTGAGACCGCCCAAGAACGTCAGCATGGATGCGGTGAACGTCACCTACGTCTCCACCGAGTCCAAGCAGGGGGCCTGAAAATGGCAACCAAGAAGAGAAGCACCAATGTCTACTCCCTGAACGGGGAGATTGTGAAGAGCGTGCCGGTTCCGGCCGCCTTCGAGACCCAGTTCCGCCCCGACCTCATCAGGAGGGCGGTGACGGCCGCCGAGGCTAACCGCAGGCAGGCCTACGGACCCTCCCCCGAGTCGGGCATGAGGCACTCCGTCAGCACCTGGGGCAAGGGCCGCGGCGTGGCTCGCGTGCAGAGGCTCAAGGCCGGCCGCCGCGCTGCTCAGTCCCCCAACAACGTCTCCGGACGCCGGGCGCACCCGCCCAAGCCGGAGAGGGACTGGAGCAAGGATATGAATCAGAAGGAGAAGGCTCTGGCCCGCCTGTCCGCCCTGGCTGCCGTCGGCAGCGAGGAGACTGTGCGGGAGAGGGGCCACCGCTTCGCCGAGGGATACAGCTTCCCGCTGGTCGTCGAGGACGACCTGCAGGACCTGATCAGCACCAAGGACGTCTTCGGAGCCTTGGCCAGCCTCGGGCTCGAGGCCGACCTGGACCGCGCCAAGAACGGGCGCAAGGTCCGCGCCGGCCGCGGCAAGATGCGGAACCGCAGGTACCGCTCCCCCCGCAGCGTGCTGCTGGTGGTCGCGGACAAGGACCTGCCCCTGTTCAAGGGCGCCTCCAACCTCCCCGGAGTGGAGGTCGAGGCCGTCAGTTCCCTTAACCCCGACCTGTTGGCGCCGGGTGGCGCCCCGGGGAGGCTGACCGTGTTCAGCGAGTCCGCCCTGGATGCCATAGGAGGCTGGCAGCTATGAAACGCTCCAGCATCCTGAAGCACCCCTATGTGACCGAGAAATCGATGAATCACATGGCCGGGACCAAGACTCAGAAGTTCACCGACGGAAACCGCCTGGAGTTCCTGGTGCACAGGAACGCCAGCAAGCACGACATCAAGGAGGCCTTCGAGGAGCGCTTCGACGTCAAGGTCGAGAAGGTGTGGACCCGCATCGAGAAAGACGGGAAGCACGCCATCATCAAGCTCACCGATGACTACTCCGCGGAAGAGGTCGGAACCCGTATCGGAGTGATGTAGGGGGAGATGTAATGGGAAAAAGATTGATTTCACAGAGGAGGGGCCGCGGAGGCCCCCAGTATCGCTCCCCCAGCCACCGGCATGTGGGGAAGGTGGAGCACCCCAAGTTCGATGAGGTCAGCGGACCCATCGTGGACTTGATCCACGCCCCCGGCCGCAGCGCGCCCGTCGCGGAGCTAGACCTCCCCGGCGGCAAGAGGCGCGTCCTGGCCGCAGAGGGCATGAGGGTCGGCTCCACGCTCAGCGTGGGTGAGACCGGCAAGATACGCCCGGGCAACATCATGGCACTGGCCAACATCCCCGAGGGAACGTTGGTCCACAACATCGAGCTGTCCCCCGGCGACGGGGGCAAGATGATACGCACCGCCGGCACCTTCGGCACCGTGGTCAGCCGCGGTGAGAGGGTCGTGGTGCTCATGCCCTCCGGGGTCATGAAGCCCTTCGAGCCCAAGTGCCGGGCGTCGGTTGGCGCCGTGGCCGGCAGCGGCAGGGTCGACAAGCCCTTCGGCAAGTTCGGCCGCAAGAAGCACGCGCTGCGCTCCAAGAGCACTATGACCAACAGGGTCAGCGGTGTGGCCATGAATCCAGTGGACCACCCCCACGGTGGAGGCGCGCACCAGCACGTCGGCAGACCCAGCACCGTCAGCAGGAACGCACCGCCTGGTAGAAAGGTCGGTCGCCTGTCCCCCAAGAAGAGGAGGAAGTGATTGTCATGGCCGTGAAGAGGAGAAGGAAGAAGATCATAGCGGGCTCGGCGAAGGCCTCTCGGCGCAGAGAGCGCAAGAAGGCATCGGCGATACAGGCCCGCAGGAAGAGGGAGTTCAGCTACCGCGGCTTCAGCCTGGAGGAGCTCCAGGAGATGTCCTTCGACGACGTCCTGAGCATCATACCTGCTCGGGCGCGGAGGACCTATGTCCGCGGACTCAACCAGGAGCAGCAGGCCTGCTTCGACAAGCTGAGCACCGGCGATGGCCTGGTGAGGACTCACCGCCGCGACCTGCCCATCCTGCCCCAGTTCGTGGGGAGGAGCGTGGCAATCTACGACGGCAAGGAGTTCAGAGAGATCGAGATCAAGCCCGAGATGATCGGACACTTCCTGGGGGAGTTCGTGCTCACCCGGAAGAGCCCCGCCCACTCCGGACCTGGCGTTGGAGCGACTCGTTCCTCCAAGTTCATGCCGCTGAAGTAGGTGATGATGGTGAAAGGTTACACTGCGTATGCCGACCCGGACGTCACCGCCAAGGCCATCGGCAAGGAGCTGCCGATCTCCCCCCGCTCCTCCCGCGAGGTATGCGGGATGATAAGGGGGAAGAAGGTGAACGACGCCGTCCGCATGCTGGAGGAGGTCGTCGCGCTGAAGAGGCCCGTGCCTCTCAAGCGCTTCAAGAAGAGGGTCTCCCACAAGCCCGGAGTCGGGCCCGGGAGATACCCCAAGAAGGCCGCCGGCGCCATACTGGAGGTCATCCAGAGCGCCATGGCCAACGCCGAGTACAAGGGGCTGGACAGCGACGAGATGGTGATCGCCACCATCACCGCTTCCCGCGGCAGGGTGCAGAGGGGCTTCATGCCTCGCGCCCAGGGCCGCGCCACCCCCTGGAACCAGGAGCTGGTGAACATAGAGGTAATACTCGAGGAGGTAGAGTAGAATGGGATCAGAGCGTAAATTCGTGGCTGAGAACCTCCGCCGGGTCCTCCTCAAGGAGTTCCTCATGGAGGAGGTCAGCCGCGCCGGATTCGGCGGGCTGGACGTCCAGAGGACGCCCATGGGCACCCGCGTGGTCCTGAGCACCGAGAGGCCAGGCCTTGTCATCGGCCGGCGCGGAGCGACCATCAACAAGCTGACCAGGGACATCGAGGAGAGATTCGACTTCGAGAACCCCGGCATCGAGGTGGTCGAGGTTGACAACCCCAACCTGAGCGCCCAGATAATGGCCGAGAAGCTGGCCTTCTCCCTGGAGAGGGGCTGGCACTTCCGCCGCGCTGGACACTCCACGGTGCGCCGCATCATGGAGTCCGGCGCCCGCGGCTGCCAGGTGGTGGTCGCCGGGAAGCTGACCGGACAGAGGCACAGGACTGAGAAGTTCAAGGACGGATACATCAAGTTCTGCGGCGAGCCGAAGCTCCAGTTCATAGAGCGCGGCTTCGCCGTCGCCAAGCTGAAGCAGGGCGTCATCGGGGTCACCGTGGAGATCATGGCCCCCGGAGCCGTGTTGCCTGCGGACGTCTTCGTGCGCGGACGCGCCGAGGCCGCCCGCGCCCTCCCCCACCTCTACGATGAGGACTTGGAGGAGGACCCGCTCGACGACGTCGTCGAGTTGGAGGAGACGGAGGAGGCCGTGGAGGCCCCCGCCGCTGAGGAGCCCGCCGTCGAGGCCAGCGAGGATGAACCCGCCGCTGAGGCGGGCGAGGAGGGTGAGGAGTAGATGGCTCTGATAAGAACCTCCGAGATCCGGAAGATGAGCGCCGTGGAGCGCAACGCGAAGCTCAAGGAGATTCGCGACGAGCTCATGCACGAGAGGGGAGCGGCCGCCATGGGTGGCGCCCCCGCCAACCCGGGCCTGATCCGCGCCCTGCGGACCAACATCGCCCGCATACTCACCGTGCAACGGGAGGAGGATAAGAGATAATGGCAGGAATCTGCCCCGTATGTGGACTCCCGGGCGAGCTCTGCATGTGCGAGGAGATCGCACGTGAGCAGCAGAGCGTCCGGATTAGCACCGACAGTCGCCGCTACGGCAAGACGGTCACTGTCATCGAGGGAATCGACGAGAACGACATCGACATCG
>CAYXFQ010000026.1:0-12712 GCA_964464345.1 uncultured Methanomassiliicoccales archaeon
GAGGACAAGTCCATCATCGAGTCCCTGCAGACGCGCCTGGAGGAGAGGGAGAGCGTCGTCAGCGCTCCCGTCGCTCCGGGAGAGGAGCCCCTCTCGCTCAGCCCGCTGTCGATGAAGCTGATCGACCTGAGGGTGCGGAGGACCGGCCCCGACGTCATCGAGAGCGAGCACTTCGCCCATCCCCGCTACTTCGTGCACGCCAGCCACGACACTCGTATCCTGGTGGTGCGGCCCCACGAGTCCGGCACCGTCATCTGCGTGGACGGGAAGATCAGGCTGCAGGGGCTGAACTTCATCATGCCCTTCACCCAGGAGCAGGACATGGTCGCCGACTACAGCAGCCAATACGGGGGAATCCGCATACTGCTGAGGTGAGTTGATTATATTCCTCTAATTATGCTGAAGCATAAATTGAATAGTATTATGTAGTGGCACTTCCAAGTTGATATCAGGGCCGGAAAGAAGGGCAGAAAAGGCTGGTCTGGACAGGAGAGCGCGGAGGTCACACGAACCTTTTTCCTGAATTCAGATTTACCAGGAGTTCAACTCCGGTCGCATCTGTCCTTCCTGGTAGCCCAATCGGGGCGGGACGGAGACTCCGGGGACTGGAGTGGTCTCGCCCCTTTCACTTTACTTCTTCTCAGCGCAGCCTACTGATATCCGCCCGATGGGCAAGTTTAAAATCAGCGTTCCGCATGATTGTAAGCGGGATGCACAGATGAAGAAACAAAAGTGGAAGGACATTGGCATCAAAGAAGTCGGAGGCTTCATAACGGCAATAGTAGCCGTAATAGTAGCAATCTCTGTTGGCCCAGGCTTATTCCCTGGGACCTCTCCTGAGGCCCCGCTGGGTGTGGAGGCTCATGCCGGCGTGGAGCTCGTCACCTTGGTGTGGGAGCCCTCCGAGCATGAGGATGTAACCGGCTATCGCGTCTATCAGATCATAACAAACGAAGGCGATGTGGAGAGCAGCATCCTCTTAGAGACCACCAATCGTACCCGCTTCACATTATTCGGCCTAGATGTGGGCGAAATGTACCATTTCAGCGTCAGCACTCTGAGCGCTACAGAAGAAAGTAGACAGAGCAACAAGGTCAGCGGCGCCCCCATCGAAGCATACGATAACGAGTTGGAAGTTCACTTCATCAACGTTGGCCAAGGTGACAGCATCCTCATCCTGACTCCCGACGAGAAGGTAATACTCATCGACTCTGGCGTCTTGAACAAATACGCCCCAGTGAAGAGCTATCTGACCGGCCTCGGAATAACAACTATAGACGTCCTGGTGGCCACCCATCCCCATTCCGATCACATCGGCAATCACGATAAGGTTCTGGCTGATTTCGATGTGATGAGCGTCTATGACTCTGGTCGCCCGCATGACACGCGGACTTACGATCGTTACATGGACGCAGTTCAAAACGAAATTGAGGAAATTGGCTGCGTCTTCTATGACAACAATGACCTCAGGCCGGGCATGATGCTCAATTGGAGCGTGGGAATTCACTTCACTGTGCTCCATATCGATCCAAAGGCAAAGATAGAAAATGATGTCTCCATCGTCATTATGATGAGCTACGGAACAGTTGATTTCCTCTTCACCGGTGATGCGGAATTAGCGTCAGAGAATGCCATGCTTGCATCCTTCGACCTAGACGTGGAGATCCTAAAGGTGGGCCACCATGGAAGTGACACTTCCAGTAGCCCTCCGTTCCTAGCTGCAACATCTCCTGAGTTAGCTGTGATTCAAGTTGGTGCAAATGGATATGGTCACCCTAATCAGGTAACGTTGGACGGCCTTGACGCCGCTGGTGCTGATGTTTACCGCAACGATCTGCACGGAAATATCGTGGTAAGCACTGATGCCGTTGGCTGGACTGTGGATTGCGAGATTGAGCCTTGATTCGGTCCGAACCTTAGGCGGAGCCTCACGTACCGTAACGGCCGATTCCAGCTGATGCTACAAAAGGCAGGCGGCAGGGAAAAAGAGCATTCACCGAAAGATGAGGTTCAGTTCACTTCATGATCACAATCACAGTGTGACCCTTGCTCTTGACCGAGAAGCGGTCGGGGAAGAGCTCGATGAGCTTGATGGCCTGGTTCACCTTGTAGTCCCGCATGTCGAAGGAGGGGTCCACCTTGTAGAGGTACTCCACGATCTTGGAGAGGTGGGCGAAGCCGTCGTTGGTGACCACGTTGTCGAAGGCGGTGGCCAGCATCTTCTCCAGGCTCGCCATCTTGGTCTTGGCGGGCGGCCGGGCCGGGGCCTTGGCGGGAGCCCTCTGCTTGGTGATGTTCTCGATGTGGATGAAGCGGGTGCAGGCGTTCTTGAAGGACTTGTGGGTGCGCTGGCTCCCGAGCCCGAGGACGAACTTGCCGTGCTCCTTCACCCTCAGGGCGAGGTTTGTGAAGTCGCTATCGCTAGAGGCGATGCAGAAGCCGTCCACCACGTCGTCGTGGAGGACGTCCATGACGTCGATGATGAGGTAGCTGTCGGTGGCGTTCTTCCCGACGATGTTGGGGAAGACCTGCACCGGGGTGAGAGCGTATTCCTGGAGCTTGTCCCGCCAGCCCTTCATCTGTTCCGAGTTCCAGTTTCCGTAGATCCTCTTCATGAAGATCTGCCCGAACTTGGATGCCTCCTCCATGATGTGCTCAGCATCCTTGTGGGAGATGTTGTCGCCGTCTACGAACAGTGCCAGAACGTTCTGGGTGGGGTTTTCGGAATCCAGGTTAACTGCCTCCGGGAAAAGGGAAAGGTTCCATCGTTTATAATGTCACGGTGAGGGGTGGCCAAAATCACTTAAAGTCCTATTTAACTGATTTATATATTAATTGAATAATTAAACTAAATTACTGTTGGTAATGGAGCACCACTGCTGCAAATCAGGAGAGTAGTTTCGGTTACCCCCCTCTCGGTTTGATTTATATATGCACATCGCTAAAACTTAGACGATGACATGATAGTCCGCGAATATCTTGCAGGCAGATGTACGCCTGAGATTAAACGAATCTGGGCAACGTACAATAAGTATCCTGAGGGCTCAATTGTATATGATCTTAAAACCAAATGGAAGGGTAGATACACAGTCCCTACATTTCCTGGCGTTCGAGATGGTGGAAGAGTTGGACCGATCCCTACTGTCACCCGCTTCCATGTTGAGAACATAGATGTGGATATCCATTCCCTCTTGAGAGCAGGCTGGCATGTTAAAGTTTATGGAAATTTTTCACATGAGGGTGAATCTGGGGACTACATCGTCATTGAAGAGCTACAGAGAGATCCTGGATATTATCACATTTGGTTTAAAAACACGCGAGTTGGTAAAATCCTACCAAAAGATCTACCATCTTTTGCTGTTGAGAATTAGCAAAACAGAGTGCGATATTTTGACCATTGATCTCAGGGAGCCTGATGCTAGACAGCTGGCGTGGTTTAGTATTATCACCTAGAGCTCATGAACTATTGTGGGTTTATCCTACCTGTAATTCCATATATAGCAGGTTTGTTCTCCTTGAATGGCATATAGCTAGACCGCATGGAGGGAGTCCATAGGCATATGGGGGAGAAATATGAAGAGACACAAGTGCATCAACTGCAACTACATTTACGAGCCAGTGCTGGGAACTCCGGAGCAGGGAGTGGACGAGGGGACGCCCTTCGAGGACATACCCCTCGAGTGGCACTGCCCCGTGTGCTACGCGGGGAAGCTGGATTTCGAGCCCGTGGGCTGAGTCGATATCTCCCCTTTTGGCAGGAACAGGCCCCCGTCAGCGATCAGCGATTGCTTCGCACTATGACGGCCACCATCAGGGCCAGTATCCCGAGCGCTGTGACGAAGAATCCCGGCGAGAGTGCGGGGGATGGATTCTTCACGGTGAAGGATACTCCCTCGGCCAGTTCCAGGCCGTGGGCATCCACGGCAGTCACTGTTATCCGATATGATCCCTCGGCCAGATCGATGCTGTAAGACCTGGCATCACCAGGGAGTTCCACATACTCACCGTTCACCTCCACCCGGAAATGGTCCACGATCTCCGCACCCTCATTGTAGACCCACTCCACGGTGAGCGTGTCAGGGTCTGTTGTGTCTCCACCGACTGGGTTGGTGACGGAGAGGCCGTAACCCAGGTCGAGGACCTGGATGGGAGTCTGAGGTCCAACGATCTCGCCGCTGCGAGCTGCCAGGCTTATACCGTAGCTCTCACCCGGGCTCAGGGTAATCGTATAGTTGGAACCTAGGGGAATCTCCGTGCTCACGCCGTTGACATAGACAAGGAAGCCGTCAGCCTCAAACCCTCCAGGGAGATTGATATGCTCCCAGCTCAGGCCCACGCCCTCGAAGAAGGGCTTCAGAATCATGTTCTGAGGTGCGGAAGGTGGATTCTTCACGATGAGGGAGAGCTCTTCCTGCAACTCCAGCCCATGCGCATCCACAGCAATCACTGCAATCTGATGCGATCCCTCGCCCAGATCGACGCTGTGGGACCTGACGTCACGAGCGAGGATCTCGGACTCACCGTCTATCTCAATCCGGAAATTCTCCACGATTCCGGCTCCCTCGCTGTAACTCCACTCGATGGTGGTCATGCCAGCCACGACTGTGGCTCCATCAGCAGGATGAGTGATGGAGAGGTCATAGCTCAGATCGATGGCCCGGGGCGGAGTCTGAGGTCCAATGATGCCACCGCTCATGGCCGCCATGCTTATGCTGTAGCTTTCACCGGGAGTCAAGGACAATGTGTGGCTGAGTCCCCAGGGGATCTCCGTGCTCACGCCGTTGACGTAGATCAGGAAGCCATCGGCCTCCATCCCTCCCGGCAGGTCAGCGTTCTCCCAGCTCAAGTCTACTCCCTCGAAGAAGGGTTCGATGACCAGATTCTGGGGAGCGGGCGGCGGGCTCCTCACAGTTAGGGAGATCTCATCGCCTAGCTCCAAGCCGTGAGAATCCAAGGCTGTCACCGCTATCTGCTGCGCTCCACCGCCCAGATAGACGCTGTGCGACCTGGCGTCAGGGCCGAGAAGTTCGGACTCACCGTCGACATCGACACGGAACTGCTTCACGATGTCCACCTCCTCGCTGTAGCTCCACTCGATGGTGGTCATGCCGGCATCCACGGTGGCCCCATCCGCGGGAAGGGTGATGCTGAGGTCGCAGCTCAGGTCGATGATCTGAGGCGAGGTCTGGGGGCCTACGAAGCCGCCGCTGTGCGCGGCGAGCCTTATGCTGTAGATCTCCCCCCGGCTCAGAGACAATGAGCGACTCAACTCCAGCGGAATCACCTCAGTTGCGCCATTGACGAAGAGCATGAAGCCATCCGCCTCCGTCCCTCCCGAGGGGTCGCTATATTCCCAGCTCATGTCAACGCCCTCGAAGAAGGGTTCGAGAACCAGATTCTGAGGGGCGGGCATGGGGTCAAGCATCAGGCTCCTGAAGCCCATCCAGGTGGGGGTGGAGAAGCCCCGGGAGTCAGTATTGGACCAGACTGTGGTGTCCGTGTGGTAGCCGAGCCCGCCAAGGTCCACCAGGGGGGCATTTCCCGCGAAGTGGAAGTTCTCCACTTCCGTCCTTCCCGCGAAGGCATCAGTGTCGATCTGCGTGATGCCGTTGCCCAGATAGACGTCGCTGAGGCTGTCGCAGTCCGAGAAGGCGGAGCTGCCCACCCACCACAGACTGTCCGGGAGAGTGACATGGAGGAGCGATGCGCACTCTGCGAAGGCCCCGTCTTCGATTGTGGCCACTCCCTCGGATATCAGGACGTGCTCCAGAGAGCTGCACTGGAAGAAGGCCATCTCGCCGACTGTGAGCACGCTTTCAGGGATGATGACGAGAGTCACCGACTTGCATCCGAAGAAGGCCATCTCTCCGATCGCGTTGACGCCGTCCGGGATGATGTAGCTCGTCCCGGGGCGGCCGGCCGGCATTGCCAGAAGCACAGTGCCGTCGGGGTTGAAGAGGACGCCGTCGATGCTCCTGTAATGTCCGTTTTCGGCGTGAACCTCCAGAGACGTGAGGGAATCGCATCCAAAGAAGGCGGTGAACTCGATCGAGGCCACGTCCTTGGGTATGCTGTAAGTCCCCACATAACCAGCCGGGAGGACATGCAGGAAGTTGCCGTCCTTGCTGCAGAGCGCTCCCTCGCAGCTCCGGTAATGTCCGTTCTCGGCGTGGACGTCTATGTACGTCAGGGAGGTACAGGCGTAGAAGGCGGTGTATCCAATCGCGGTTACAGTCTTGGGCACGGTGTAGACTCCCTCGTATCCGGCGGGGACGTCGTACAGGAGGCTGCCGTCCTTGCTGCCGAGAGCGCCATCGATGCTCCGATAGACGGGGTTCGCTGCCTCGACGTCTATGGAGGGGAGGGAGTAGCAGGCGTGGAAGACCTCACCTCCGATCGAGGTGACGCTCGCAGGGATGTTTATGGACTCGAGTGACGCGCAGTTCCCGAAGGCCCAATCGTTGATTGCGATGACGCCGACGGGTATGGTGATCCCCTGCAGCGAGCTGCAGTCCATGAACAGGGCGTTCTCTATCGTCTCCACGCCGGAGGGGATGTTGACCGTTATGAGGCTCGTGCATCCCTCAAAGGCCGATGGTCCAATCGAGGTGACGCTCGCAGGGATGTTTATGGACTCGAGTGACGCGCAGTTCTCGAAGGCCGAGTAACCGATTTTAGTGGGGCCGTCGAGGATGACGACCTCCTGCAGGGAGCTGCATCCTATGAAGAGGCCATTCCCGATCTCGCCCACGCCGGAAGGGATGTTGGCTTCAGTTAAGCTAGTGCAGCCATTGAAGACCCAGCCGCCGATCGAGGTGACGCTCACGGGGATGCTGATGGAGCCGAGCGAGCTGCAAGCCATGAAGGCCGATGGTCCGATCGAGGTGACGCCGTCTGGAATGACTACGGACTCCAGATGCGCAGAGTCGCGAAATGCGGAACCCTTGATCTCCTTCACGCCGCTGGGGATTTCATAGTCGCCGGCACGTCCAGCTGGGAAGGTCAGCAGATTCTCACCGGTGTCGTCGAAGAGGACGCCGTCGATGCTCTGGAAGTCAAGGCTCCCAGCGGAGACTGTTATGGACTGCAGGGATGTGCACCCCTCGAGGGCACTGGATGAGACCCTCGTCACCGAGGCGGGGATGTTGAACTCTGTGAGAGACCAGCAGTTTAAGAAGGATTTTGTTTGAATCTCCTTCACTCCCTCGGAGATCTCCAGCTCCACGAGTGAGATGCAGTCCGCGAAGGCAGAGCTCTTGATGAGGTCGATGCTGCCGGCTATCTTGACTGATTCTAGGGCGCTGCAGCTCTGGAAGGCGCTCACCCCCAGCACGGTCACGGAGCTGGGGATGACGACGGAGCGAAGGGCTACGTTGCCGGAGAAGGCCGCCACCTCGATGTGGGTCACAGTGTTGGGCACTTCGTAGTCGCCGGCATATCCGCCCGGGAAGGCGAGGAGCCTGTTCCCTCCCTTGTTGAAGAGGACTCCGCCGATGCTCTGATAGTCGGCGTTCAGCTCGGGGACATCTATCGATGTCAGTGATGAGCATCCGAAGAAGGCGTCTCCCGAGATGTCCGTCACGGAGGCAGGGATGGAGATGGTGGTGAGAGAGGTGCAACCCGAGAAGGCGGCGCTGCCTATCTCTCCCAGGCCCTCGCTGAGAGTCACGGACTGGAGTGAAGTGCAATCGAGGAATGCGATGTAGCCGATGGAGGCGACAGAGCTCGGGATGGTGATCGAGAGAAGGGATGTGCATCCCTGGAAGGTCCCCTCCTGAATCGCCGTCAAGGCGCTGGGGAGGTTCAACTCCTGGAGGGAGGTGCAGGTGTAGAAGGCGTAATATCCGATTGTCGTCACCGTGTCGGGGATGACGATGGATTCCAGCTGGTAATCCCCTAGCCATGCGTAGGGGGCGATGGCGGTCACCGGCTTGCCGTCGATCTCGGAAGGTATCTCCACATGGCCGCTGGGGCCGGAGTCTATCTGGATCTTCCCGCCGATGTCGGTGTATTCGAAGGCAGCGTGCGGATCGGCGGCCACGGCCTCAGTAAATGTAAAAACAGAGGTGGCCAGGGCGAGGACCATGAGGCCACATAGCATCGCGGAGAGCGTCTTCTTAATGGACATACTGGCATCTCCTCCATCCAGGGATGAGAATTGTATATCGAGGGCAGCCATATAAATAACTGTCAACCTGGGCCTCAATACCCTGGCACCGCTGCGCATACTTCTGGTTGATAGAGGCGGGAAGGAACTTCATCGGGTCCCCCTCAAGTCAGTACTCCCTTCGATGCGAGGGAACTCTGTGCCTGTGGGCTGAGGAGCTGCAGCCGGGGCGAGCGGGACTCGGACTTCGAGCAACGAGCTCAGAAGAACCTCCAGACTGCGAGTCCCAGCGCCAGCAGCGCCACGACAGCCACAGAGGCCAGAGCCGCCAGCGGAAGGTCGGTGGACGGGCTCTCCAGGGTGAAGGAGGCCTCCTCGACCAGCTCCGCACCGTTCTTGTCCAAGGCAGTCACCGTTATCTTGTGGGACCCCTCGCCCAGATCGACGCTGTAAGACCTGGCGTCACCGGCAAGAAGCTTGGATTCTCCGTTCACCTCGATCCGGAACTGGTCCACGATCGCCACCCCCTCGCTGTAGCTCCACGTTATAGTGACCGTGCCGGAGTCCTCAGTGGCTCCATCGGCGGGATGGGTGATGGCAAGAGCATAGCTCAGGTCGATGACTTGAGTCTGGGTCTGGGGGCCGGTGATGTCGCCGCTGCAAGCGGCCATGCTTATGCTGTAGGCTTCCCCTGGGATCAGGGCCAGCGAGTGGCTCAGCCCCAGAGGGACCTCCGTGCTCACGCCGTTGACGAAGAGCATGTAGCCATCAACTTCCATCTCTCCGGGGACCACGGCCTGCTCCCAGCTCAGCTCCACACCCTGGAAGCCGGGCACAATGACCAGGTTCTGCGGGGCGGAGGGAGGACTCTCCACGGTGAAGGAGATTCCATCGGCACACTCCAAGTCATGCGCGTCCACGGCAGTCACCGTTATCTGCTGGGGCCCCGCGGCTAATTCCACGCTGTGGGACCGAGCATCACCTGAGAGGGACACGGCCTCACCGTTCACCTCGACCAGGAACTTCTCCACCATCACCGCTCCCTCGCTGTAGCTCCACGTTATAGTGACCGTCCCGGAGCATATGGTGCTCCCATCCGCAGGATGGGTGATGCTGAGATCGTAGCTCAGGTCCAGGGTTTGAGCCGGGGTCTGATGACCGATGATGACGCCGCTGCGGGCGGCGAGGCTTATGCTGTAAACCCCGCCTCGGCTCATATAAGTCTCGAAGCTCGTTCCCAGAGGGAATTCCCTGATCTCACTGTTGAGGTAGAGCAGGAAGCCGTCAATCACCATTCCTCCCTTGGATTCAGGGTAGTCCCAGCTCAGCGTCACACCGTACAGGGAGGGCAGCCCAACCAGATTCCGCGGAGCGGAGATGGACTCGAGCATCCGGCATTCCAGGCCCATCCATGTGGGGGTGCTGAAGCCCCAGGCGCCCTCGTGGAACCAGACGATGGCATCCTCATGGCCATCGAGCCTGTGCGCCTCCACTGCGGTGGTCCCGGAGAAGGCAGGAGATGAGGTGAGCGTGGTCGAGGACTTCCCGATACCTTGCTCATGTCGGACCTGCTACTGAGCATGATGGATGAGCTCTTGGGCTATATGCCCAGGAGGAACGAGAGAGCGGAATCAACTCTAGCTATGTACTTACTCCGGCAGATGACCAATATATAGGATTAATGGTGACTCATTTAAATCATTGAACACATATTTTTTATCAATCGCCGTTAGAAGTGATTGTTGAGATTTTCAGTAGGGGTAAAAAAATGGATGAGGATGCTTTCACGGTCAATGCGGAGTTCGTAGCCAAGCACAGGGCAAAGGCGGAGAAGGGAGACCTGGAGTCCCAGTACATGCTGGCCTTCAGCCACTACGAGGGCACCGGCAGCGAGCATGACGACGAGCTGGCGGCGAAATGGTTCGAGGCCGCGGCCAGAGGAGGCCACGCGGAGTCCCAGTACATGCTGGCCTCCCTCTACCACAGGGGCCGGGGCATCAGCAAGGACTACCGGCAGTCGTTCCAATGGCTGAAGAAGGCCGCCGAGCAAGATCACCTGGAGGCGCAGAGCCTCCTGGCCCAGTCCTATAATGACGGCATCGGCAGCGGCATAGACTACTCTCAAGCGTTCCAATGGTGGCAGAAGGCCGCCGAGCAGGGCCATGCGGAGTCGCAGTATCGCTTGGCGATCTGCTACTACCTGGGCCGCGGAGTCGCCAAGGACGAGGAGCTCGCCCACGAGTGGTGGGTGAAGGCCGCTGCGCAGGGCCACGGCGGGGCGCAGTACTACCTGGACAACCCGCGCCAAGACCTCGGAACTATTGAGCAGAGCATTGAGGTCGAGAGGGAGGAGGCCGCAGCGCTAGCTGAATCTTCTCCCCATGAGGATGATGTCCTGGACCCTTTCGGAGAAATCCTAGACTCACTTGAGACGCCGGATGCTGATGATGTGCATGATGAGATGGAAGAGCTCGCAGCGCTAGCTGAATCCGCTCCATCTTCTCCCTATGAGCTCAGTGCCCTGACCCGCCTCCTAGATTCATTTGGGACGCTGGATGCTGATTATGTACAGCATGCGGTGGATGAGATCATGTCCACCCTAGAAACCGTAAATTCACATGAGAGGCTAGATGCTGATTATGTACAGCTAGCGTTGGAAAGCGTCCTGACTAGTCTAGAAATCATAGATTCAGTTGAGGCGCTAGATGCTGATGATGTACAGGATTCGGTGGATGAGATCATGTCCACCCTAGTAATGCAAGATTTACTTGCGGCGGCGGACCCTGATCTCGTGCAGGATGCGGTGGAAGAGATCATGTTCAACCTGGGAATCCTGGATTCGCCTGAGACGGCGGATGCTGACGACATGCAGGTGGAGCTTGAAGAGCAGGCGGAGCCCCAGCTACTCGGAGGCCGCCTCAGCAAGCGGGAGAAGAAGTTCTTTCAATACCTGATCGCGGCGGAGGCGGGAGATGCGGAAGCACAGAACAAGGTCGCCGATTGCTACTTCTGGGGACGTGGGACCTACCAAGACTATGAGAGGGCAGTCAGATGGTGGACGGCAGCGGTGGAGCAGGGCCATGTGGAGTCCATGCGTCACCTGTCGATTTGCCTTTATGCTGGATGGGGGATCGAGAGTGATCCGAAGCTCGCGTTCGAATTGATGGAAGGGGCGGCGGAGCGGGGGTACGTCGATGCGTTCAGGCACATGGCCGGATATCACAAGAATGGCGTCTGTACCAAGGAGGATGCGGCGCTGGGGAAGGAGTGGAACAGAAAGGCGATTAAAGCCACTCCCACCCTCTGGAAGAAGATCATCTGGAGTCTGGTGCCTCCCTGAGGGTCGACCACTCGTCAGGCGTGGAATCCCTCCCTCTCTGTCGCTTGAGAGATCTCGGGTGGCAGGAGAAGGGACTCAGCGGCCACCCTTATTAGCTCTCAGTGAGCTGTATTCCTCGATGAGAATGCTGGAGACTCTCGTCCACATAGGGAGGATGCGCTACGGCGATCTACCCTCTCCACATCATCACGCTGCTGGCAGTGGCGGTGGTGGCGGAGGGGGACGCGGCCTTCGCGCTGATGGTCATGGGGTCCACCTATGCCGTGGTGGTGGGCTTCGCCTTCGTGGGCATCGAGGCCGAGCCCGGCACGAAGGACTGGCGATGGCTGCGGGACGCCGTCGCCAGCCCGGCCGGCCTGTTCTTCGTGATACTCTTCAGCATCCTCTTCGCCTTCCTTCTTGATGCGAGCAGGGCGGGCGTCATCCTGTATCACTCCCTGATCGCCTCCATAGTGGCCATCCCTGTCGTCTTGATCATTGAGGGTGTGTACTTCAACAGAGAAATCTAGGGGTTGACTCTGAGTGCAAGTTCTCAACTTTGATCGAGCCGATCTCCCCTGAAATGGGACCTCTCCACTTGGACCTTGACGTTTCCCTCGCATCGGAACTGAAAGGCATGATGGCTTCCCGTCTGTCGCACCTTGCGGGGCTTGCTGTGCCTTCGACAAGTGACCAGGGCTCGATCTATTCCCTCAATCATCGTAGCGGGAAGGGGGCGGAGGCGGAAATTGGCATCAGTCATCTGAGGACGCCTTCCTCCACAAGACTGTTCATCACGGACACCACATAATCATAGTCAGCCTCCAACTCAAATGCCACATCGCTTGCGAAGAGCGGCTCTTCGTTGGACATCCCCTTCATCCTCGCTATGATGTGATTGCGGATTTCATCTACCGTGGGAATGCGATCGGATGAGGAGGGAACTGGAGGGCCCATCAAGTGCGTGAGGGCTTTGGACAGATCTTCGCAGGTCTGGCGTAGCCTGATAATCTCAACCCTTAATTCCGATTCCATGATGAGTGAAAACTCCATTCCCATGGTAGCCTTCGACCCTGTGTCAAGCCACAGCCACGCCGAGGGGATTTCCCCCTTAGTGGGTTGTTTAGCGTAGTGGCATAGTCTATCATTGCTGTCTATGCGGGCAACAAGCAAATTAGCATTCTGCTGACTCATAAATCTTGCCGGTTCATGTAGTCTTTCCTTGAGAAATCTATGCTGTTGAATTCGTAGTGCATTATGGCTGCCGTAGCCTTCGACGTCACAGA